>CAZTAB010000053.1:0-7528 GCA_964611475.1 uncultured Verrucomicrobiota bacterium
ACTCCGGGGCCACGGTGGCGCCCACGACGCGATCCCCCTCCTTGACGTAGTCCACATTGGCTCCCGTCTCGATCACGCGCCCTACTGTCTCGTAGCCCGGCACAAGAGGATACCACGCGTACCAGATTCCCCGGATCTGACGGGTCCGGCCATTATACAGGTTCAATTCGGTTCCCCGGCTGATGCTGGTCACCGTGGTTTTCGTGCGAATGGAGTTCTCGTCCATCGGGGGCATCCGGGAGGACCTAATCTCCACTTTCCGCGGTTCGGCAAAGGTAATGATCTTGCGTTCCAAGGTTCTATCTCCCCTTTTTCTTTTTCTGTTGAATCCGACCTTTCGCATGTTTCCCGGTACGGATGCCATGCGAATATCCTTGGCCCGGATCGTCCTTGATCCCTCGTTTTTTCATCTCCACGTGCGTTTGCCGGACCTGCTCTTCGTAGTAGGAAAGATCATCCCCATTCGTTCGGCGGGGGCGGTGCGCCGCCACTTCTTTATGTTCCCTGGCCGGGATCGATTTCTTTGTCCCCGGAAACAGGTCGGGATTGGTCAATCCCCACTCCTGCATGAGCGGCTCAAGGAAGGCCCGATTGTACAACCGGTTTTGCCTTTGTTTCAACATCGCACGAACCGCCTTGAATGTCCACCGGTTATCCCCCGCCGCGATGCCGTGGTCAGATGGCGCGGAATCCCGGATGATTCGCTGAATCTCGCCCTTTTCTTCGTCGGACATAGGCACCACCCTGGGGCGCCCCCTCCGGGCAAGGGTTTCCCCCGAGGCCTTTTGTCGCACCCAGATGCTCACGGCCTGCTTGCTGACTCCAAGCTCGCGCGCGACCTGCGCCCGGGATTTCCCGTTCTCCAGGATTTCCCGGACGGCGCTTTCCTTTTCTGTCATTCCGATTTGACTGGTCTTGCTGGCCATGGGCTCTTCGATTTAAATTTTCCTTCGCTTTGCTCCGGCGTGGCATCGAGAAAGGCCATAAGGACCAAAACCCTTTTTCCCCTGCGCTTCCCTCTATTCAAAATTCGTTCATGAGGTAAGGGGTTCCCTTTCCAGAAGGTCTAGTATTTGTTTTTTCTGTTCCTCTCCGACAGGCTCGAGAGGCGACAGGATACGACCGGTTCCGATGCCTGCTAGGGACGCGGCGAAACTCAGGCCGGCGAGCCAGCAGGTGCCCCGCAGCAAAAGGACTTCGCGGATTTCCATGAGTCGCCGGTGCAGATCGAGGAACTCGGCTTGGTTTGCCATTGTCGCTTCGAAAAGTTTGACGAACAGCTCCGGGTAGATATTGGCGGTCACCGGCACCAGCCCGACTCCGCCCATTCGCAAGCCGGAGGGAAGGAGGCGCTCGTCGCCGACCAGGACGTTCAGGCCGGCGTCCCGGCCTCGCTCAATCAGCGGCCGGAGATAATCGAACTCTCCGGAGCTCTCCTTGCAGTACCGGATGATTCCCTCTCTTGCCAGTTGAAGAATGACCTCGATGTCGATTGCACACCCGACGCAGGACGGGATGTTGTATACGACCATTTCCATTTCCGGTGCGCATTCGCGGCAGGCATCGAAGAGCCGACGGTGCTCTTTCGGGGATGCGGCAGGGAGGTAGAAGGTCGGGGTAACGGCAAAGTACCGGTACGAGGCATCCCGCGCCCGCCCGATCTTCTCGCGCACCCGCTGGGTCGAGGTGTCGGACACACCGGCAAGCAGCGGTACAGTGTTCCCGACCTCGTCGACCGCGATTTCGACCATGCGTTGCCACTCATCCATGGCCAGCAGGGGGCCCTGGCCGGCGGAACCGCCGATAAACAGGCCGTGCACGCCGACCTCGATGAGTCGCCGAAGCTGGGCGCGGAACGCGCCCTCGTCCACGAGCTCCCGGTCGTCGACCGGCGTGATCACGGGGACCACGACGCCGGTCAAGGTTGCCGCCTTATCCATCATTCGCTACATCGCCGCGCATCCGCGGGTTCACGCGGACTGGCATGGCACACTTCAATCCCGGGAGAATCTACCTCCATCCGAACCAGATTTGCGATCTTTTCTTGACGCGTTGTTTGTTCGAACCGGGTGGAGGCCCGGTGTAGAGCCCCTGGACATCGATGATTACCTTGAGGAGATGAAACTGGTAGCCGGCTGAGCAGGTCTACTTATTCGGAAGGTAGGCGTAATCCGGCGCAATCAGGCCTTCTTCCCGGAGATCTTTCCAGAAGGAAGCGGGCAGCTGGCATTGTCCCGCGTCCACGTTCTTTTCAACGCGGGCCGGGTTGCTGGTATTCAGCGCGACGCTGGAAACTCCCGGGGCCGCCAGCGCGAACTGGACGCACGCGGTCGCCGGGTCCACTTCCCACCGCTCGCACTGCGCGTTCAGCCGCGCCCGGTATTCGAACAGGGAAGCGTCTCCCGGGCAGCTTTCTTCCACGGGCCGGTAGTCGAAGAAGGACCCACCGGTCAGAAAGCCCCCATGGAACACGGCCGAATTGATGAGGCCGAGACCGTCTTCGCTCGTTCTCTCCATGAACCCGACGAGTTCCGGGGGGTGATTCATGATGGTCAGGCTGTTTGCAAACATGATCCAATCAAGGGAAACCAAGTCGTACAACTCTTCGATGATGCGCCAGTTCTTCGCTCCGACGCCTACAGCCCGGACACGACCCTGGTTCTTCAGTTCGTGTAGCGCACGATATGCATCGCAAATCGACTCCATCCGTTTTGCCCGATCCGAGGCCGATGCTGCCGCGTCGAGATATTCATCGGGGTCATGCACTGACACCAGGGAGGGCGTGTACTCATCGAGTAGGCCGCACCCCTGTTCCCAGCATTCCAGGATTTCTTCATAGCCGATGCGCTGCTCGGCGTCGTGTTTCAGTTCGGCCCAGATTCCCGGTTCGAATGTCGGCTCCTCCGCCACGAGCGGGACGCGCATCCAGCCGAGCTTGTTGCTGATCACAACCCGGTCGGGGTTGATCTCCAGTTTTCGTAACTGGCGGACGGTGTTCTCGAGGGCAAGGCCGGCCCCATACTTGCCCGCCGTGTCGATCACCACCGGGCCCCGCGTCTGCGTAAACCACTGTTCGGTGATGGCGCCCAGCGTTTCGTCCGGGATCACCCTGTAGAGGTTCCCGAAATAGCTGTTTCCGAAAATGATCCTTGGCAGATGGAGTCCGGTCCTGCCGAATTCCGGTGTCGATTCTTGTTGGTTTTCCGGGGTCAAGCTTCCCACCGCGGACTGAAGTCAGCGCCTCCAAACAGGGAGTGACTCCGCGAGGTATTTTCCATCACCCCCGCAGCGTACGTCACGGCGACTATTGCGAAGAGTTTGGCGATTGGCAATGAAAACCCGACCCGCTCTTTACGGCATTGCGCCGGCCCTGGCGTATCCCACATCTCAGCCCGCGAATCCTTTTGCCTGGGCAACGATGGCGACGCCCACGCTTTCACTCCATGCATCGATCAGGCGTTGAGTGACTGGCCCACAGCGGCCGGTGCAGATATCGACCCCGTCAATTTTCGTGCAGGGGAGAATCGAAAAAGGCGTCGACGTGTAGAATGCTTCGTCCGCCTGGATGACTTCGTATACGCCGAAGTTTTTCTCCCGTACGGGGATGCCCAGTTTCCCGGCCAACTCGATGACGTAGTTCCTGCTGATGCCGACTAGGATATTGCGGGGTTCCGGCGTCCATAACTCGCCTTCGGTCACGATGAAGAAATTCGCGGCGGTGCCTTCGGTCACGTAGCCGTCCGGATCCAGTAGCAGGGCCCATGCGTTCGGATCGTCAACCTGTCCGATCTGGAGGTTCGCGATCATGTAGTGCACGCGGCTGCGGTTTTTTGCCTTGGGGTCGATCAACTCGGCCGGAATCGTTCGCTGGCTGGGGACGATCGCATGAATTCCGCTGTCGTACAGGCGCCCCAGCGCGCCCATGGTCATCGACAGGGGAAAATTGCCCACCACCAGACTCGGTCCCGGCGGGCCACCGAAGACGGGCGAGTACATGGGAAGCGGGCCACGCGAAAGATTGATGAAGGGCCGGTCTTCATCGCCCTCGGCGATGAACGGCCGATTCCTTGCAATTACCTCCAGAACGAGGTCTTCGAGCTTCTCAACCGGCATTGGCTCCGGTATTCGGAGCAGCTTCGCCGAGCGGTATAGCCTGTCGAGGTGTTCACGAAGGCGGAACTGTTTCCGGTTGAACGAGCGGGTCATTTCGAAAACCATGTCGCCGAACATCAGCGCCGAATCAAAGATGGAAATTCCCGCGAGGTGTTCCGGCACGTATTCGCCGTTGACCCACACGGTACGGCCGGAGGGAGTTAAACGCATAGTCTCATTATACGGGACGTGGGGTGCGGGATGCGAGCAGATTTTGGTAGCGGACGACCTGAATCGCGACAACGGATGCCGGATCATGATCCATGCACTCGCGGTAACGGCGGTCCCCGCGATGCGGGGAATGCATGGATCCTGAAATGCCGGCGTTGGCGCCGAAGCCGATCGAATGGAAGCGTCTTTTCTGTCTGATCTTGCATCTCGGGAGCCGTATTTCGTATCACGTGTCCTGAACATGACGGCACAGGAAACAATACGCCTCGGTATTCTCGGGTGCGGGGCCATCGGCCAGACAGGGCATATCCCGGGTGCGCTGCGGGCGCACAAGGTGACGTTGTCGGCGCTGTGTGACGGGGCGTCGGATCTGTTGGCGGGGGTTGCGGACCGCGCCGGGGTTTTGCGGCGCTATACCGACTACGCCGAGTTTCTGCGCGACGAGGAAATCCAGGCGGTCGTTGTTGCAGTGCCGGATGCGCTGCATATTCCGCGGGCGATGGAGGCTCTGCAGGCCGGCAAGCATGTCCTGATCGAAAAACCGATGGGCGTAAACAGTGAAGAATGCAGGGACTTGGTCCGGTGCGCGGAGTCGGTGGGGCGTAAAGTGCAGGTCGGATGCATGAAGCGCCATGATCATGGCGTGATGCGCGCGGAACAATTCCTTCGGGAATCCGCCGGGAGCCTCCTTTCGGTCAGCGCGGTCGTTCGCGACACCCGGTTCCGTCCTGCGATGCAGGAGAGCTGTTTCGATCCCTTGCACACCAGTGGCCAAACCATTCAGCCGGCCCGGGATCCCAAGGCGGACCGGGAACATTACAATCTCACCACCCAGAGCCCGCACCCCCTCGACATGCTTCGTTTCCTGGCCGGACCGATCTCAGCAGTGAATTTCCAGGTGGCCGCGCACGATGAAAACTGGTCCTGGCACGGATTGCTTGAGTTTGAGTGTGGTGCCCGGGGACATCTTGAGATCACCAGCAAGGTGTGCGGCGATTGGCGTGAGGAATATCGCGCGTACGGCGAGCATGGCAGCACGGAAATCGACTATGGCCTGTGGTTCTACCACCGGCCGGCACGGGTTCGCATTTTCGGAGACGCGCAGGAGGAATGGACACAGCCTTTGAGCCGCCACAGCAACCTGTTCGCCAATCAACTCGATGCCTTCGCTGATTGCATCCGTCACGACCGGCCTTGCTCTCCTGATGCGCACGATGGGCTGGCCATTGTGCAGGTGATCGAGGCGATTCAGGAGTCGCTTGGGTCGGGGCAACGCATCGAGATCCGGTGACGATGCGCCTGGGAATCTTCGCAAGGACCTATGTTGCGCCCGACCTGGCCGGGGTCCTGGACGCGGCGGCCAACCATGGCCTGAACGCCGTTCATTTCAATCTTCGCTGCGCCGGACTGGCCGCGCTGCCCGGCGAGTTGGATGACACAGCCCGTGAGTCGATTCGCGAAGCCTTCCGGCAGCGCGGTCTAGAGATGATCGGCGTGTCCGGAACGTTCAACGCCATTCATCCCGACGCGGAAAAACGTCGGGCGGATACGGAGCGGGCCGTGACGTTGATCCGCACGGCGCGCGCGCTGGGGACTTCGTTCGTATCGCTCTGCACCGGCACGCGAGACGCGAACGACATGTGGCGTGCGCATCTTGAGAACCAATCCGCAGCCGCCTGGCGGGATTTGCGCCAGACGCTGGATCGGTTGCTGGAAGTGGCCCACCAGGAAAACGTTTTGCTGGGAATCGAGCCGGAGCACGCCAACGTCGTCAATTCCGCGCAGGCGGCGCGGCGTCTTCTCGATGAAGTCAGCTCGCCGAACCTGCGGGTGATTCTGGATGGGGCGAATCTCGTGGGGGCAGACTGCGCCGGTTCGATGGCACCAGTGCTGGAAGAGGGATTCGAGCTGTTGTCCCCGGACATCGTCCAGGTGCACGCAAAGGAGATCCCGCCTGCGGGTGCTGGCACAATCGCCGCACCAGGATCGGGCCGTTTGGACTGGGCGTGTTACTTTGATTGTATGCGTCGCTCCGGCTACGAGGGACCGGTCGTTCTGCACAACCTCGAGGAGACGGATATCCGGGACGCCGTTTCGTTTTTGCGGCAGTGGGTTCCATAAATTGGCGCCCACAGTTTGAACGCGTATACCACACAACTGGAGCCCAGGGTCCGTAGCACGTATCCGACCCGTGCTATGGGCCTGGGACTTCGACGAATGGGCGGCGTAGAGCGCCGTACGCCAAGCGATGGTTTGCCGGTAGGCCTTGCCATCTGCGGGCATTCCCTGAAACGATCGGGTCATGACCGATTGGTTCCAGCGGGACGGCATTCGCTTTGCCTACGACATGGTGGGCGAAGGTGTACCGATCGTCATGTGTCATGGCCTGGGTGGCGACCGCAATCAGCCGAGAGATCTATGCGGCGTGATCCCCCATCGCCAGCTGGTGGTCTGGGATGCCCGGGCGCACGGTGAAACAGAGCCGGTGGGGCCTGAGGAAAAGCTTTCCTTTTCTTCATCGGCAGAGGATCTGTGCGCGCTGATGGATTTTCTCCGGATCGATCGGTGCGTTGTAGGCGGAATCTCGATGGGCGCTGCCATCAGCACCCGTCTGGCTCTGGATTTTCCGGAGCGGATCCTGGCGCTGGTTCTGGTCCGGCCCGCGTGGTGCGTGGAGCCGCATCCCGAGAACCTGGGGATGCTGCCCCTGGTGGCGGATGCGCTGGAGCATGGCGGCCGCGATGCATTTGTAACGCAGCCGGACATTCTCAATATGCAGTCCGAAGCCCCGGCTGTGGCGGGATCCATTCTGCAGCAGTTCGACAAGCCGTCCGCCCTGGCGCGGCGCGCCCGTCTCCGGCGGATCCCCGCCGATTGCCCGGTGCAATCCTGGGAGGAGGTGGGACAAATTGTGGCCCCGGCGCTGGTGGTTGGAAATGCGGAGGACCCCATGCACCCGCTTGCCATGGCGGAAGAATGGGCGGAGCGGCTGCCGAATGCAACGCTGGCGGTAATTCCTTCGAAATCGCAGGGGGAAAAGGCTCATCGTTCCGGATTCCGGCGGGCGATGCAGGAGTTTCTCGCGAAAGCGAAATAGCGTTCATCTGGCCAACACGGAATCAGTCCCGTGGCGAGGGGCCTGCAAGCGGGCGAGGTGCAGCAGGCGTTGTGAACCGGATTTTCGACCACCAACACAAATGGCGAT
>CAZTAB010000054.1:0-7606 GCA_964611475.1 uncultured Verrucomicrobiota bacterium
CGATAGAGCATCCTCTGCCCAGACTGAATGTCCGGGCGGATGAGATCAAGCCTGGATTGTGAGATGCCGGATGTAATATGTACGTTTCAAGTGCGTATTTTTAGATGTCGAATCCGCCTCGTATTCCTTTACAGAACTTGATTCAACAGGCAGTCTGTGCTCTCCAAAAACTGGGGAATGGCAATGATTCTTAAGACAGCAGAAGAGCTACACGGCATCATCAAGACCATGCTTCTTGCCGCGGGCGCCGCGGAGGGCCACGCCGAGACCGTGGCTGGTCATCTCGTTGAGGCGGAACTCGCCGGCGTCGAGACGCACGGGATTCGTCCTGCATGGCTCTATTTCAAGAGTATTCGGGAAGGGCAACTGCTGCCGAAGGCGGACCCGAAGATTCTCGAGGAATCCGCGACAAGTGCTTTGGTCTCGGGCCAGTGGACATTTGGGCAGGTCGCCGCCAAACACGGCATGGAGATTGCCATAAAGAAGGCAGGACAATCGAATATTTCTGTCGTCTCCCTGGTCCAGCTCCACCACATCGGGCGGGTCGGGACCTACAGTGAGATGGCGGCGGAAGCGGGGATGATTGCGATTGTTGTCGGATCCGGGTACTGCAAGCCGGTGGGGCGGGCCGCTCCCTATGGCGGTCGTGAACGCTTTCTTGACACCAATCCGATATCCATCGGGGTCCCCAGCCCGGCGGAACCTGACGGACATCCCATGCTGCTGGATTATGCAACCACCTACCGCGCTCAGGGTGCGCTATTCCTGGCCAACATGCGCGGTGAGGAGGTTCCGACTGATTTTGTGATCGACCGGGACGGAAACCCGGCCACCGATTCCAACATCCTCGATCTTGGTGGAGCCATGCTGCCCTTTGGGAGGCACAAAGGGCACGCGCTGATGATGGCAGTGGAATACCTGGGAAGAATCTTCAGCGGGGCGGACGAGTACATTGATCCAAGCAAGGGCGATGCAATGTTTCGGCATCAGGGAGTGACCATGATTGTTTTCAAGGCGGATCTGTTCCGGTCGATGGGGGAATTCGCCGAATCCGTGCGCCAGACCTCGTCGCAGGCTCGCGCGATCGCGCCTGCCCCCGGCTTCGACCGGGTTCGGGTGCCTGGGGACCCCGAGGCGGAAGCTCGTGCTGACCATCGGAGGAGCGGCATTCCCATCGCGGACGACATCTGGGGGATGCTGACCGAGAATGCCGAATTACTAGGGGTTGAGATCTCGTAGTCGCGCGGGCGCTCGCCCGCTTGGGCAGTGTAAGGTCTCTGCCGTGTCCAGGAAGTCCAACATCGTCCCGGATAAAGCGGTAACGCGCAGGAGGTGCCTGACTAGCTCAGTTCCAGGATCCGGGCGGAATAGGGCTGTGGAAGTTCGATCTTCAGATGTTGATGGCTCCGAGAAATTGGAGCCACGGGCTGAATTGGATAGACTTGTCGGACCGTGGGCAGTGCAGCCACGGCGGGGGGGAGCGGGAGCTGAACATGCGTTTCCCCCGTATCAAGCCGCCAAACTGCGAGCCAGGCGCGTGACTTGTCGGCGCGGAATTGCCCGAAGGCATTGAACGTTCCGGTCTGCTCGATTGTGGGGCGGCCAAGCGGATAGAAGGGGATGGAGCAGGGGATGTCCATCCGGATCCGGTTCTTGTACAATGCGATGGCTTCACAGACCGCATCGAACTGCGTGTCGTCGATGAGCCAGATCTGTCCGCTGAGGTGAATGCGCATAAGCAGAGAGGTGACCATGTTGAAGATTGCCTCCTCCCGGTCACCATTCTCCATTGGGTAGGACCACACGGCAAGCTGCTCCGGGAGGATTGCTGCGGTGCAGCCCACGGCAACCGAGGGGTACCACTTGTAGTTGGTCTGGTCGGATGAACTGCAGAGCTGGGTCCGGGAGAGCATCCCGTAGTCGTTTCGCATGCCGCCGGATGAACAGTTCTCGAATATGACGCCGGGGTGCCGCGCTCGCACCGTGTCGAACCAGGCATAGTACGCGCGCACATGCTCCAGGGCTCCGTCGCCTGGAGATTCTGACCCGCGGTCGGTGCCAAGGAGGGGGGTTCGATTGTAATCCAGCTTCATATACCCGAGCCCGTACTGCCGGATGACCCGGTCAAATGCCTCATCGGCAAATGCCCGCACGTCCGGGTGCCGGAAATCGAGGTGGTAGCAATCACTGAAGAGATTGCGAATGCCCCGCATGGAGAGAAACCAGTCATCGGGTTTTTCCGCGAGCGCGATGTTGTTTGCCACGCTCTCGATTTCCATCCATAACCCGGGAATCATGCCCCGGTTGCGCACGCAATCGAAAATCTCGTTTAACCCGTTTGGATACTTGTCTCGATCCTCGTGCCAGTCCCCGATTTCCTGCCAGCCCTCCTTGCCGTACCAGCCGCCGTCGACCGTATAGATCTCACACCCCGCATCAGCCGCCCGGGGAATCAGAGGCAGGCTTTTTTCTCTGTTCGCGTACCCCAAAAGGCAGTTCATGTAATCATTGAAGATGACCGGGCAGGTGTCATCCGCCGGGTGGGGAGGCTTGCATGCGCGCCGCCGGTACTCGACCATCGCCGCCAGTGCGGATTCCACGTCGCCGTCGACGCATCCTGAGGCGACTGGCATCGAAACGAACTGGTCCCCGGGCGCAAGCGTCCGATGCCAGTGCGTGTGCTCCTCGCATAGTCCACCGATCGCCAGGTCGAGGAACTCCCGGTCATCGCCCATCTGCCCAAGCTCCCACATCCAGCTTCCTGAATGCTCGATCTGCCAGACCAGCGTCCAGTTTCGCAGTCTATCCTCCAGCATGGCCATGGGGAGGTATTCGCGGGAGGAACTGCTTCGTGCCGTGTAGCGCACGTACATATCGGCATGCGCCTTTACCAGCCCGAGCGCTGCGAGTGTGCTTGCCCGCCATTGCCCCTCGGTGTGACACTTGTTGTGCGCCACGTGCAGATGGAACTGGGCGCGGTCGTCGACCCAGGGAATGCGGCAGAGGTAGGCTGCGTAGAGCAGGTCGATCGTGAGCGGTGTGGTGGACGTGTTGGAGATTGTTACCCATCGGCGGACGACCGGAAGGTCACCGAAGTGCTGGGCATGGTTCATGGCGCGTAGCCCGGTTGGTTCGTCGAGATAGGCAATCTCCCGAAGGGCGCCGAGCCGGTTTTCCTTTTTCGATTCCTCCACCTTCTCCATCCGCTCGCCCGGCTGCCCGCGGGTCGTGCGCGGCTGTGGGCGCCCCGCATAGGGCTCGGATTGGATATGAACCTGGATTTGTGAGTCGTCGAGAATGGGTCTCATATCGGTGATGGGGTTGTCCGGCAGCGAAAATCAAGTTGCCAGTACCGTGTAGTCCTCCGCGCATGAAGCTGGACGTGCATGACAGGCACAATACGCGGACGGCGTCCCATGCGGAAGGAATTTGTCCGGCAGAAGGGGCGGATATGCCCGAGCTCCTGGCTACAGGTTTGAACGTCGGCAAAGTTCGGCCATATCGACTTCGTCGGCACCGGGAACGGCACTCCGGATGTACGGTTTTTCCTTCGCGAGCCACCGCTCCAAGGTTTTGAGCAACCTTGCGCAAACACTAGGTTCTTTTCCCGACAGATCCTGGAGTTCCCTTGGATCGTCACGAAGGTTGTAGAGTTCCCGCGCGTGGATCCCGTCCAGGTAGATCAGCTTCCAGTCGCCCTCCCGGATGAAGTATTGTGGATGGCGTGAATTGCCCAGTTCCCCGATCACTGTCCGATGGTCTGGCTCTGTCACGGGGGAGGCGAGGTGGAGGGGCTTTCCGGCAAGCCGCGTGCCGGTGAAATCGATTCCAGCCTCTCGCAGGAGCGTTGGGTAGATATCGAGCAGCGTGGCCGTTTCCTGTGAGTTCCCGCGGCCGATCTTGCCGCCTCCATGATGTGCGATCAGAGGAATCCGGGCGCAGCATTCGTACATGAGGTTTTTCCCCCAGATCCGATGCTCGCCCAGCGTGTCGCCGTGGTCTGAAGTGACGAGGATCAGGGTGTTTTCGTACAGTGCTGCTTTCTTGAGTGTGTCGATGATTGATCCGACCTCGTCGTCGATCAACGCGACATTTGCCAAATATTGCGCAATGTTCCGCTTCCAGATCTCATCGGGCAGAACTGCTCGAAGACTTTGTTCGCCAACATGTCGCGAGCTTGCCTCCTCCCTTTCCGGCAACCGTGGGGTCTTCATTTCCTGCCAGGGGATTCGTTCGTGGTGAGGAGGCGAGACGGAATAGGGGTCATGTGGTGCGTAGAAACTGGTCACGAGGAAGAAGGGAGCCTGGGGCGTTTGCCGCCGGATGAATCCGCGGGCGCGGTTTCCCAACCAGGGGGTCGCTTGCAGTTCCGCCGGCAGTTTGGACACATACGGGCACAACCGGTCGATCAGGCCGAACGATTCCCGGACCGCGCCTCCGCCACCTGTTCCGAGCACGTCCATGCGGCCGAATGCGTCCTTGTGCAGTTGCTCGCATCCTTGCTCCTTGAGGAAAAGGTAGTAATCGTCCTTCTCGTACAGTTCGCGTCCGTAGAAGTCACACTGCTCGAGAACATTGAATCCATATCCGTTGTCGCGGGGGTAGAAGTGGTTCTTTCCCAGGTGGGCCGTTTGGTATCCACTCGCGGCCATCTGGGCCGGGAGGGTTGACCCCGCGGGGTCGAGACAGACACCGTCTACCTCCACCGGTTGATCCGTGTGAAAACGCCATGCCTGGTTACCCATGTTCCCCGTTTCGTGGCAGTGCTTTCCGCTGAGCAATTGCGAGCGCGCGGGCACGCAGAGAGGGCTGGTGGAGTAACAGGTCTCGAACCGCAGCCCGGTTTCTGCCATCGCGTCGATGTTCGGCGTTGTGCCATGCGGGTTTCCGTAGCAGCCGAGCGAGTCGGCTCGCAGGCTGTCGGCGAGGATAAGGATGATGTTGGGTGGGGCAGCCGTCATGGTTTGGGTTTTAGGTTTCGGTTGGGCCTGCAATTGCGATACAGTCTCGGGGACTCACAAGCTTGAATGCTTATGATTCAATTTTCAACAGGCAAAGTTGACCGGGGCCGGAGTGGGGCCTGTCTGCCGGCAAGATCGGTTTTTTGTTTCCCGGCAGCGACTTTATTCCCTAGCCTGAGCGGGTCATTTATCGCCCGCATGGCAAGAATCCAATTTGGCTAGCGATGCAGCCTCAAGAGCAAACAAACATTTCCCACTGGAAAAACGTCGAAATCGAAAACCTTCCCAGGGATTTGAGATTTCATCCGAGTACGGCGGAAAACCTGCGTCTCCTTTCCCCGGGGGAGATCGAGTCCTACAACCGGGAAGGCTACCTCAAGGGGTTTGGCGTCTTTGGTGAAGATGAAATGATGAATCTTCGCCAGTATGTTGATGGACTGCTAGATTGTGCCATTGCGGAGGGTGGTGACGGATATTCGATTTCCTCCGCTCACCTCAAGCACGGACGCGTCTATGATCTGATGCGTGATTCGCGTCTCGTTGATTACATTCGTGATCTGATTGGTCCCGATATCATTGGCTGGGGCGCGCACCTGTTTTGCAAGATGCCCCGTGACACCAAGCGTGTATCCTGGCACCAGGATGCGACCTACTGGCCCATGACGCCCTCGAAGGTTGCCACGATCTGGCTTGCGATCGACGATGCGGATAGAGAGAACGCCTGTATGCGGTTTATCCCCGGCTCCCACCTGCAGGGAGCTCTGCAATTCCGGGAGAGCGACACGGAAGAGAATAACGTTCTGTTTCAGACGGTGGAAAATGCGGAGCAATACGGGAAACCAGTGGATGTAGAGTTGAGGGCGGGTCAGATCTCCCTGCATGCGGACCTGTTGCTGCACGGCTCCGAGCCGAATCACTCGGACCGTCGCCGCTGCGGGCTTACGCTTCGGTATTGCCCCTCCGACGTGGTCGCGTACCAGGGTTGGAGCGAGAAAGGCGTTTTGATCAGCGGTTCCGATCCCGCAGGGCATTGGGCGAACCCGAAGCGGCCCACCGGCGAATGACCGGTCCGGTGTCTTGCGTATTCCGCGTGTCGGGGCTGTTCCGGGGAATTGTATCCTGGAGGTTGCGAGGGCGCCCTCACGGGACCTGCTGAATTGTCGCGCAAGCCCCGGCGTGTTGTTGAAGAACGCCGTGCGCGATGCCCCATTTCGGTGTCCCTGGCAAAATGGATCTCGACGACATGCGCCCTGCCCGGGGTCTTTCCGCAGGGATGTCTGGGGCCGGGTTGGCTTGGTTGTGTTGGGGCCCGCCAGATCCGCTTCCCAGTCTCGGATGTCCCGGAGCCGGCGCCCTCTTTTTCCTTTCCGGCTTTGGGCGTATTCACTAGTGTCATGCCCCGAGTCGAGTAGACATGAGGGTATTATCAGGCATTCAACCGTCCGGGCTGCTTCACCTTGGCAATTACTTGGCCATGATGCGCCCCGTGATCGAGCTGACGCGGACCGAGGACGTATATATCTTCATCGCGAACTATCACGCGATGACGACCATCGATGATGCCGAAGTGCTCCGGCGGATGACTTTGGATGTGGCGCTCGACTTTCTGGCCTGTGGTCTTGAGCCGGAACGTGCGACATTTTACAGGCAGAGCGATGTGCCTGAAGTGACGGAGCTGACCTGGATCCTTTCCAACATCACTCCCATGGGCCTGCTTGAGCGGTGCGTTTCCTATAAGGACAAGGTCACCAAGGGGATTTCCTCGAACCACGGTTTATTCGCCTACCCGGTTCTGATGGCGGCGGATATCCTGGCTGTGCAGTCCGACGTGGTGCCGGTGGGGGGCGACCAGAAACAGCATCTGGAGGTGACGCGTGACATCGCGGACAAATTCAACCAGTGTTTTGGCGAGACCTTCAAGGTCCCCGAACCGCAAATCGAAGAGTCAGTGGCGGTTGTTCCTGGTCTGGATGGACAGAAGATGTCGAAATCCTATGGGAATACCCTCGCGATATTCGGGGAGCCGAAGCCGACCCGGAAGAAGATCATGCGCATTGTCACAGACTCGAAGTCGGTGGAGGAACCCAAGGAGCCCGAGAGCAGCATCCCCTACCAGCTCTATCGGTTGCTCGCTGAACCGGCGGAGGTGCGGGAACTGGCCGACCGGTACCGCGCAGGTGGAATGGGGTACGGGGACGCCAAAAAGGTTCTGGCAGAGAAGTTCGAGGAGACGTTCGCGGAGATGCAGGATCGGCGGGAGGAATTGAAACGGGATCTGTCATACGTGGAGGACGTCCTTTCCGCGGGCGCCGCGAAGGCGAAGCAGACCGTGCGCGGGACCTTGGATGCGGCAAGAAATGCAGTGGGGTTGGCGTGAGTATTCTCGTTGTTGTCCTGCCTCCTGTCGTTGGCAGGGATCGAAAAAAAGATGCGGCGAAGATTTGAGAGTCCACAAGATCTGGCGCTATGTCTGAGACCTCCAACCTTGATTACAATGTGCAACTCGACGTTTTCGAGTGGCCACTTGATCTGCTCCTGTACCTGATAAAGAAGGACGAGGTGGATTTCCATGATATCCCGATCGAGCGGATCACCACGCAGTACATGGAGACGCTTGGCTTGATGCGCATGCTGGATCTGAACAT
>CAZTAB010000055.1:0-1824 GCA_964611475.1 uncultured Verrucomicrobiota bacterium
GGAGCGCCACGTGGAAATTGGAGACCCGATCGTCCTTGACCATCCATTTGCCGAGCTCCTAGGCGATCGGGCCGTTTCCCGCGCGATGGACAATCGTTCCGGCGCGTTTGTGGTGCTCGAAGCCGCACGCCGCTCGAAATCCATGAAACTTGCCGCTGAAGTCCACGCCGTAGCCACGGTTCAGGAGGAAATCGGCCTGCGGGGAGCGAAAACCGCAGCCTACGGTATCAATCCCCTGGTCGGCATTGCCGTTGACGTCACGTTTGCGACGGATCAGCCGGGCATCGGGGACGCGGTGCGACGTGAAGGGAGGATCAAGCTGGGCGAGGGTCCGGTTCTTACCAGAGGGGCGAATATTAACCAGAAGCTTTTTGAGCTGATGGTGAAAACCGCCAAGGCGGAAAAGATCAAGATCCAGATCACGGGTGAACCCGGGGGGACGGGAACCGACGCCAATGCGCTCCAGTTGAGCCGGGCGGGTGTGGCAACCGCGCTGGTCGGTGTCCCCAACCGGTACATGCATAGCCCCTGCGAAATGGTTAGCCTCAAGGATTTGGACGCCTGCGCCAAGCTGATTGCCTGCACCTGTGCGCGAATTACGCCAAGAACCTCGTTCATTCCCTTTTGATATTCCGCAGCTTGGGGGCATCTCCTTGCGCTAGGTGGCAATCTCGAATTTCCGGAAGCGTTCCCTGAGCCGATTGGGTACAATGGCATGGACGCGTACTTCGGTCCCTTCGTACTCCGTGCTCAGCACCTTTCCGACATCATAGAGCGAGGAAACCAGGTCGCTACGGTTAAAGGGGATTGCGTATTCGATCCGCGACACCTGGAGGCTGAGCATGTCTACTAGTTGATGGCACAATTTGTCGATTCCCTCACCGGTCCTGGCGGATATGCAGGCTGCTTGAGGAAAGCGGCTGTGAAACGCGGCGAGGTGGGTCCGATCCTTTACGAGATCGATCTTGTTGAGCACCGTGATCACGCGTTCTCGGTCGGCGCCCAGTTCATCGAGGACATCCATGGTGGTTTCGTAGAACTCCAGGGCGTTCGGCTGGCTCGCATCGATGACATGCACTCGGAACTCGGCCAGGACGGCCTCCTCCAGAGTCGCTTTGAAGGCTTCCACCAGGCGATGGGGTAACCGACGAACGAATCCAACAGTGTCGGTCAACAGCAGGGACTGGCCGTCGGGAAGGCGGACCTTCCGCGTAGTGGTGTCCAGAGTTGCAAACAGCTTGTCTTCCACGAGCACATTCGCGCCGGTCAGGCGCTGGAGGAGGGACGACTTTCCCGCGTTTGTGTATCCGACAATCGCTGCATGGGGGAGCGGGACACGCATGCGTTCTTTGCGCTGTGTCGCCCGCCTTTTTCTCACCGCGGCGAGATCGCTCCGTAGCCGATCAATGCGCCTGCGCACGATGCGGCGGTCAACCTCCAGCTGTTTTTCCCCTTCTCCACGCAATCCAGTGCCCCCAGCTCCGCTTTGTCGGCTTAGATGGGTCCACGCCCTTGTCAGGCGTGGAAGGCTGTACTCCATGCGGGCCAGTTCCACCTGCAGGCTCGCCTCTCGTGTCATCGCTCGCTCGGCAAAAATGTCGAGGATAACCTCTTCTCGGTCGATCACGCACATACCGGAGAGTTGCTCCCAGCTCCGCTGCTGGTTGGGAGCAAGATCGTTGTCGATCACGATGACATCCGCATCGATCGCTCGCGCACGATCCACGATTTCTGCGGCTTTGCCCCCGGTTGCAAGCAGCCTTGGGTGGGGTCTGGATCAGGAGACGAGAAGCCTGTCCTTGACTGGAATGCCGAGTGTCGTAA
>CAZTAB010000056.1:0-6204 GCA_964611475.1 uncultured Verrucomicrobiota bacterium
TGATCGCCCTTGACGATGCCCAGATCAAGTACGCGACCATCCAGAACTGGTACGCGGGTGACGCCGAGGGCAAGGGTGGAATCTACAACTTTGTCACCAAGCGGGGGCACTGCCAGGGGCGGAATGCCAAGATTTCCTGGACCCAGGTCGAGGCGGGTGCCGCCATTACCTGGAAATATCCGAGTTGTATCCTGCAGGGTGACGGCTCCACCGGGGAATTCTACTCGGTGGCGGTGACGAACAACCGGATGCAGGCGGACACCGGCACCAAGATGATCCACATCGGGAATAACACCCGGAGCACGATCGTCTCGAAGGGGATCTCGACGGACCAGTCTACCAACACCTACCGGGGACTGGTGCAGGTCATGCCGAACGCGAAGAACTGCCGGAACTACTCCATCTGCGACTCGATGCTGGTTGGTGGCGAATGCAGCGCCAATACCGTCCCCTATATAGAGGCGGACAACAACGAAGCGGTCATCGAGCACGAGGCGACGACCTCAAGGATCAGCGAGGACCAGCTCTTCTATATCCAGAGCCGTGGGATCGATGAAGAAAGCGCGATCAATCTCGTGGTAAACGGATTCTGCAAGGACGTGTTCAGGCAGCTCCCGATGGAGTTCGCGGTGGAAGCGACGAAGCTTCTGGAAATGAAACTCGAAGGCAGCATCGGATAGGCAGGCGTGATGTCGACGATTGATCTAGCGCCGGGAAGCACGGCGAATTCTATGATCGGACCCTTTGACGAGGAGAGGTTCAACCTGTGCGGACAGGGAGAACCGGCCCTGCTGCGGGCGAAACGGGAAGAGGGTTTTCACGCCTACGCCCGCCTTGCAGCTCCCACGTTGTTCGATGAGGAATGGCGTCGCACGAACCCCATGCTTTTCCCGTTCGCGGACTTTTCCGCCGGGGAGATGCTCGCGCAGGTGGAGCCGCGCGAATCCACGGGATACGGCGATTCGTTCGACGTTGTGGTGGACGTCCGGGACGACGGGTTTTCCATTGAGGACCACGCGGGCGCGGTCAGGGAGGGCCGCGCGGTTGTGTGCTCCCTCGCCGATGCCGCCGCATCCTGCGGCGATCTGATCCAGACATATCTCAATGGCCGGGCATTGCCGGCCGACTGGGATAAGTTTGTCGCCCTGAACGACGCGTTCTGGAATTTCGGTTTGCTTGTCCACGTTCTCCCGGGTGTCGAGCTCGAGAAGGGCATTCATGTTCGCTACGCGATGTCCGGAAACGCGGGCACGATCGTTCCCCAGACACTGGTCGTGCTGGGAGAGCAGAGCCGCGCGACGATTCTCGAGTCCATGACGTCGCCGCCGCCGGCCTCGTGGCTGTCGATTGCCACCAAGGAAGTTTACCTGGGTGCCGCGGCGCGTCTCGGTCTGGTCACGCTGCAGGAGTGGGGTGGCGGCACCGTACAGATCTCCAATGACATGGCGCTGGTGGAACGGGACGCACAGGTCGACTGGATTGCACTCAATCTCGGAACCGGGGTTAGCAAGCTGAAACTGGGCAGTGACGTCTGTGGGCCGGGCGCGTGTGCGGAACTGGACGGACTTTTCTTTTGTAACGGGAAGCAGCACGTCGACCAGAAGACGTTGCAGATCCACTCTGCGCCCCATACCTACAGCCGCCTTCTGTATAAGGGCGTCGTCAAGGATGAGGGGCATTCCGTCTACCAGGGCATCATCCAGGCAAAACCCGGTGCGGTCAAAGTGGACGCGTACCAGACCAACAACAACCTGGTCTTGAGCCGGGGGGCCCAGGCGGACACGATCCCGGGCCTGCTGATCGACGCGGACGACCTGAAATGCAGCCACGGCGCGACCATTGGGAATCTGGACGAGGATCAGATCTTTTACATGCGGTCCCGTGGACTGGGTGACGGGGATGCGCGCCGGCTTCTCACCCGCGGGTTTTATGATGAAGTGGCCGACCGGATTCCCTATGAATGGGTGCGGAACCGGGTTCACCGGCACGTCGATGGACGGCTTGGGGTGTAGTAACGTGGAAGACCCGAAATCGAAGGAATGGAAGGAAGCGGCCGAAACGTCAGAGTTCGAGCGCGTGGACCGCAAGTTGGTCGATTTCGGCGGGCTGCAGCAGATCGGGCTGTTCAAGGTGGACGGCGATTACTTCGCCATCAGTGCGTACTGCACCCATCAGCAGGTTCCGATGGTGCATGGGTATCTGGATGGGCACGAGTTGATGTGCCCGCTGCACGGCGCGCGGTACGATATCCGAAGTGGCGAGGCGCTGGCCCTCCCGGCCACGGGTCCCGTCCGGACCTTCAACGTGAAAGTCGAAGACCGGAAGATTTTGATCGAGGTTTGAAGACCGGGCATGGCTGACAGAACATCCATAGCTGGTGCGGTCGGGGCGTCGAGTCGGCACGATCCGCGCCAGGTGCGGTGGGATTTTCCGATTTTAAGCCGGACCGTGGGTGCCGGGCGGCCCCTCGCGTATCTCGATAATGCGGCCACGACGCAGAAGCCACGCGCGGTTCTAGATGCCCTCCAGGAGTACTACTCGTCCTACAACTCGAACGTGCACCGCGCGATCCATGAACTGGGCCAGGAGGCGACCGAGGCATACGAGGACGCGCGGCGAGTCTGCGCCGGGTTCGTCAATGCGCCGGATTCCGCCAGCATCGTTTTCACCCGTGGCACGACCGAGAGCATCAATCTTGTCGCTTTCGCCTGGGGGCGCGCAAGCGTGGGTGTCGGCGATGAAATCCTGGTGACGGAGATGGAGCATCACAGCAATCTCGTTCCCTGGCAGATTCTTGCCGAGGAAAAGGGCGCGACCCTCCGGGTGGTGCCGGTGGGGGAGGACGGAACCCTCGAACTGGATGTCTACGAACGAATGCTGTCGTCGAGGACGCGACTGGTCGCCGTGACGCACATGTCGAATATTCTTGGCATCATCAATCCACTCCCGCGGATGATTGCCGCGGCGCACGCGGCCGGAGCGAATGTTCTCGTGGATGCCGCGCAGAGCGTGCCGCATTTCGAGGTGGACGTGCAGGAACTCGACTGCGATTTTTTGGCATGTTCCGGTCACAAGATGCTGGGACCGACCGGCATAGGACTGCTTTATGCCCGGCGCGAGTTGCTGGAGGAGATGCCTCCTTTCATGGGCGGCGGAGAAATGATCCACAAGGTGACGCTCGAAGCTTCCACCTGGGCGGAGGTTCCGCATAAGTTCGAGGCTGGGACGCCGAATATCGCCGGGGCCATTGGCCTGCGCGCCGCCGTGCGTTACCTCCAGGCGGTCGGGATGGGCACGGTTCGCGATCACGACCGGGCGATGACCGCCTATGCGTTGCGGCGCCTGCGAGACATGGACGATGTACGGATTCTCGGTGATGCCAGCGAGCGGGGAGGCGTCATTTCGTTTCTGGTGGACAACATTCATCCGCACGACATCGCGCAATTGGCGGACCGGGAAGGCGTGGCAATTCGCGCCGGGCATGGATGCGCACAGCCGCTGCTTCACCGGTTCGGTGTCAACGCCGTGAGTCGCGCGAGCTTTTGCCTGTATACGACTGAAGAGGAAATAGACCAGCTATGTGAGGCCCTTGAAAAGGCCCGGGAATTCTTTCATCATGGAAATGGATGAGTTGTACCAGGACATCATCCTGGATCATTATCGCAATCCCCGGCAGGCCGGCACCGTTGAGGACGAGGAGTTGCTGGTGGAAGAGGAAAACCCGCTCTGTGGCGACCAGATCCGGCTCACGGCGGTCATTGAGAACGGACAGGTGAAGGATATCCGGTATCAGGCGCGCGGCTGTGCCATCAGCATGGCGTCCGCATCCATGATGACGGAGGACCTCATCGGAAAGCCGATTGAGGAGGTGCGAGCGCGGATCCACGACTTCGTCGAACTGATGCGAAGCGAGCGCGAGATCCCGGAAGACGAACTCGGCGATCTCATCGCGCTCGAAGGCGTAAAGCACTTCCCGATGCGAATCAAGTGCGCAACCATGTGCTGGCACGCCGCCGAACAGGCGCTGGAGAAGCTGGGGCAGAAATAGCGAATTCCCTCTGTCGCGACACCGGGAAGAAATTGCGGCCGCACTTCATTCCTGAAGTGCTCAATCCACATACACCATTTTCAGCTTTCCCCATTCACCCGGGTTCACCCACTCCCGCCCGGACCCGGACCAGAACATCGACAAGGTTACTTTGCTGCCGAGGTTGTCTCCGAGGTTTACCTTGAATCCTCCGGATATCACGCTTTCCGGTGTCGGGCGATAGGTTCCCAGGTAGGACCAGGGAATTCGCGCCGTGACTGACCACTTTCTCTCTTTTGCCTCGGCCCGGCTTGAGAATGTGGCGCCGGGAATTCGTTTTCGCGCGTGCAGATCGATGGGCTGCTGCTCCTGTGCATCTCCGTTCGCGGGGACGATGATCTGGAAATCGGACTCCGAATATTGTTGCCGGTTCGGGTTGGCATTCGGATCTACGTTTGCGTAGATCTCCAGGCAGTCGCCTGACCAGGCGGTATCGACTGACCTCGCGTTCGCGTTCACGCCTGGGCTATCATCGCCCCGCACGGTAGCGGCGACGTAGTAGTAGTCCGCATCGTACAAGGCAAGAATATCCGCCGTGAGATCAGAGTCCTCCACCGTCAGCCTGATCGGCGTGATGCGGGGCCATGCGAAGGCGCGTCCGTCCATCGGCAGCGCGTTTCGGCGAAGGGTCACGTGGCAGATTTTTTTTTCGTCATTCTTTTTCGGAGTCTTTTCCACCGCTCCACGGTGACGAAACGTTTGCGCCAACTCCATCCCGACCGTAATCGTTCCTTCGCTTCGTCGAATGCCGTCGAGACCAAGGATTTCATATGTGCGCAGATGTTGGCCGCCTTCGTGCGATTGCGTTAGCAGATAGGTGGCGGCCGTATCCGGATGGCGGTAGGCCGCGATGTGCCAGGACTCCGACGGCGTGTGCGTCATGACGTCCGTTCGGTGGTGGTGTCCGCGGGTCGGGTCGTTCAGTACCGTGGAGACGAACAGGCCATCAGGCGAATAGATGTCCACCGGGCCTGGTTCGTCCCCGGCGAAAACATAGCCGCTCGCAAAATCGACGCCGGTATTGTAGTACCATCCGCCCGGCTTTTTGAACGTGCGGGCCTTTCCGCCCACAGTCCACAATACCGTGCCGTCCGGCGTGACTTTCCGGAGGCCACACCAACGGATTTGTTGTTGCCATCTCCGGACACCGCCTGCGTTCCCTCCGGTGCGGCCGTGCAGGGCATAGAAGATGTTGCCTTCGGAGTCGGCAGCCTGGCCGAGGATATGGCGATCGTCTGTATCCGTCTCGACAAACGGATCCACGATGCGAAGCTGTTGCAGATCGTATTGCGGCACGCCGTCCTTGATGCCGGACATGGGAAATACCGCGTTGCCGTAATACACGGTCCCGTCGTCCGCAATGTGGCAATCGTTACTCCACTCCCGCAATGCGAGATCCTGTTTCCTCTCTTCGGCCAGGACCTGAATCTCATTTCCGGTTGCGAATCCGTTGTTGTCTTCGTCCAGCCAGATGCCAAAGGCGGTCCCGGGCAGGGATTGGAGAACGTTGCCCTCCTTGTCGAGCACCTTGTGGCGGTTGCCGATCCGTGCCACGTGAACGATGTGGTCGTCGTCGATGCGGAACACATTCACGGTGTCGAGGGGAAGGAAGTAGAAGCGATGACCGTCCAGCTCAACCAATCCCGAGCCCTGGGCGCAATACCCGTACACGTGCCAGGCGGGATGGCCGCCGGGCAGGGACCAGAATCGCGTCGTGGTCCATTTGCCCGTGGCGTAGTCGAGGTGGTATTCAAAGAGTTGCGAGCCCTGCGGCTGAAAGCCGACCAGCCCGTACAGGATGGACGGGTCCCTGCGATCCGCGCATCCATTCTCTGCGTACAGAGCCTGAACCGACCAGTCCGGTTTCCAGTCCGGCCCCAGTTTCTGGGTCCGGCCGAAAAGCCACTCGGCGGTGTAGATGTTTCCCGCCGCGTCTACGTCGATGCCGAAGGGCATGTACAGCTTGTCGTGTCGCACGGCGCCTTGCAACGATTCGCCGTTGCCAAAGCGGTCCCGCAATGCACCGTCCGGCGAAAAGACCTTGATGGAGTAGGGCGGGGCGAGGTCTGCGACGTAGATTGCTCCGTCGGGCGCAACCGCCAGTCCTTCAGGAAAGC
>CAZTAB010000057.1:0-2739 GCA_964611475.1 uncultured Verrucomicrobiota bacterium
GTGTTCCAGGTTGCTTACGACTTGCACCGGGTTGATGTCGCCATCAAGGTAGAGGCTCAATTCCCCGTCCGACGTAATGGCGTCGGTCGCGTCCTTGTAGGTGATGACCAACTGGTGCCAGTCACCGAATCCAAGCTGGACTTGGTCGGTCATGTCCGTCCGGCTCCCGTCGAAGTCCCTGATGGTGATGTCCAGTTCCCGACGATCGGCACTGCCCATCCAAATGCTGCACCAGTTGCGTGTGAAGCCGTTGGGGAAGCTGCCCCCGCCGGGATCTTCATGCCGCCAGGAAGCGATCGCGTCGTCGATGCAGGCGAAGCAGGGAGCATTAATCCGCAGCCACACTTCCCACGTGTAGCTGTAGACCGGCGCCGCGGGCACCGTGCCGCCGAAGCCCTGGCTGGTTCCGGTAGAGCGGAAGTAGCGGCCGCCTTCGTCCTCCATCAGGTTGGTCGGCGCGTTGTTGACGACGGGAAGTGTGCCTCCGCCCCCCGAGACGTCCGGTTGGGTATAATCCCACCCGTCGATGCCGTCGGTATCGGTGTTGGCGTCCAGGTATAGAATCAGGTCGCTCGTAATCACCTGTCCCCGGGACAGGGGGGCCACGAGGAATACCGCGGCAAAAAAAATCAGGATTCTCATGATAAAACTCCTTCGATGATCTTCAAAAATCAAACGACCCCCGCTCAGATCGGAATGCGGGCTTCCTGCTCAGGCAAGGCAACATACTAGGATCTTAGCGCGTGGGTTCTCAAGGAAAACCGATTTGTTGGGTCATATTGGGTTGCCTGCCCATCCGCTCATTTCACCGGACCGCCGTTTTCCGGAGGACCCGGGACACGGTCAGGAAAGCTGAAGAGGGATTGCGGTAAGGCTGTTTATGACACGGACCCGGACTTTCGCTCGGACGTCACCCCCTTGTGATCCTCGCATATTTTGCCCGGGGCGCACGTCTTTGCCGGGAATGAGCTTGGCCCGACCTCGACCCGCAGAGGGAGCCTCAGAGTTGTGGAACCATCTTATAAGCCGCCTTCTGGACGCCGCTCGGGTCGAACACGACCTGCTCCGATCCGGTGCCGCGGGTCAGGGCCCCCGTGGCGGTGAAACTGGTCCCGTCATCTGACCCGTGAAGTTCGTAGAGCGTTCCGGCATCTCCCGTGAACTGGTGCCCCACTTGGCTGGTCACATTGGCGGCGGCGATTCCCGGCGCGGGCAGAGGGGCTGCGATTAGGCCGAGCCCGCCTCCCGTGGCATTGAAGTTCTGGTCGACCTCGCCTGCCGCCAGAACCTTGCCGTAAAACCGGAACACCGCGATGTCGCCAATCATGCCCCGGGTGGATTCGCTGTCCCGCCGGATTCCGAAGAGTGCAATCGTGTCAATGGTGCTCGTGTTGTTATTGATGGGATTCTGGCTGCTGTTGCTGAATACCAGCGTGTTGTTCAGGTACATCGTGAGCGTTCCGTTCGGCCCGTCACTGTAGGTGAACACCCACTGTTCCCACTGATCCGTACCCCAGGTATGGATGTCGTTGTTGGTTGTGCGATGTCCGGACGACGAACCCGGCGCCCGGTGGTCGAAGGTCAGATCCGGAAGACCGGGTGCGGAACTGTTCACAAACTGGTTCGGCGCATTGGGGTCTGGAAAACCGGTTTCGCTGACCCGGAAAATGTGGTTCTCGCTGTTGGCCGCGTTCCTGCGGATCCAGATCTCAGCACTCCAGTCGCTGAGGGTCGTGGTGTTCGCTGTCTTGCCCTGGAACATATGGTCCGTGGCGGAGTCTTTCCGGAAAAAGAACTGCCCGTTCGGATCCTGCATCCTGCTCAACGGGCCGGATTGCCCCCCGTTTGACAACGTTCCCGGACCCATGGCGCCGGTATAATTCCATCCGTCGTTCGGGTCCGTGTCGTCGTTGGCGTCGAATGAGGCCAGCAGGTCCGTGGTCACCACCTGGGCGGGGCAGATACATGCTGTCACCACCCACGCGACTCCGATTCCGAAAAGCAGTCTGATCATTCTCACCCAGTCCTCCATCAAGGCGTCGTGAAGCGCACCCGATTGTACCCCGTCCCGCCCGGGTCGGCCGGGTTATACATGTGCATCGTCCCCCCGTTGCCTAGGATCAACGCCCCTGCGGACTCCCATTCTCCCGGCCCCGCCGCCAGGTCGGACGCGTGTTCCAGTTCATAGTACGTGCCATTCATTGTCTCGATGTCGAACTCCGCCACGGTGAGCAGATTTGTCGGCACTGGAATGATTGGCGGAAGGGACCCGATCGTATAATCACCCGAATGGGCATTGAAGTTCTGGGCAATCTCCGGGGGCGTCAGTAAATCCCGGTAGAGCCGGACGATTGCGATGTCCCCCTGGAAATTCCGCGCGAAATCAGCGGAATTTGCCGAGAAAACCGATGCATACCCCATCTTGGAGGTGAACAGCGGCGGTTGCCCCCGCAGGTGGGCCGTCTGGTTGGAGAAGACGTTGACCGGCACCTGATCCCCATCCATGTATACGCTCAGCACGCCGTTGGCTGATGCCTCCCCGCTCGCTTCCTTATAGGTGAACACGACTTGGTGCCATTCTCCCGAGCTGATGTCCGCAATGTCCTGGTGCTGGTCCACCTCCGGCGGCATATCGAAATCCTGAAGCTCCCAATCGGCAGAGAAATCATTTACGGAACCGCTGAGATCCATCCCGATTGTGCTAATGGTCGAGTGGAGTGCGGGGTCCCTTCGCCAGCT
>CAZTAB010000058.1:0-5368 GCA_964611475.1 uncultured Verrucomicrobiota bacterium
ACCCACCCTTCCCGGTCTTCATGCTCGTTCAGGAAGAGGCCCATCGCCACCCGCATCCAAAACAACTGCGGCGTCTCGATGCGCCGGGGCCGGGTCCCGGTCTTATCCACGATCATGTACCGGTCATACAATGTCTGCACGCCGAGGTACTCCAGCTCAAGGTCCGCCGTCGGGTCGAGCGCGTCAGAGAGCCGACCGGTGTCATACTCCAGCAGGCTCGGCTCCAGCCGTCCGATCCTGACTCCCTGCTCCAGATACCCGCGAAAGTATCGTCTGTGCGCCTCGCGCAGGTTGGAAATTCCGTCCCTAAGGATATCCCAGTCCAAGACTTCCTCGTAAATGTAGCTGAGCAGGATCCGCCCAGCAAACTTGGCAAAGTCGGCATCTTTCTCGATTAACGCCTTGGCATTGAGAATGATAGTCGTCTTCAGGTCTTCCTCCGTCATGGAGGGGAAAAGGGACCGGCGTAGTTCGCTCTCGATGCTCTCCCTCGTGAGGCAAAGATCGAGGCCAATGGACGCGAAGCTGATGCGGGCCCGCAGGTCAGCGCCGTCCCACAGGAAGGGCTCTCCGTGCGCCGGACGCACAGTGATCAACTCCTGCTGGCCGTCCTCCGCACCCTCGGCCGCCTCCCGCGCGCGCCGGTCTGCGCGATACGCGCGGTAGAGGATGTAGCTCTCCGCGACCTTGTAGTGACCGGACCGCATCAATTCCTCCTGCACAAGGTCCTGCACCACCTCGATATGAATGAACGACTGGTTCAGTTCACGCGCATTCTCGACCACGGCACGCGTGACACTGATGGCGTCATCGGAATCCAAGTGCTGCGAGAGGAACGCCTTGCGAATGGCGATTTCGATCTTGTTTTCGTTCCAGGGAACGACCTGCCCGTTGCGACGGATCAGGCGGGTGTTGAACGGTTCCGGGTCTTCGTGGATCTGCCGTAGCGCACGCTTGGTCACCAGACTGCGCGCGACATCGTGCGCGTTGCGCCGAACCAAGGCCTTCTCGATCGCGAGGTGAATCTCGTGCGAGGTAAGGGGCCTGCCTTCCGTTGTCTGCACGATCTCCTGCACTTCGCCCGCGACGTCCCGCGCAATCTCTGCAACAAAGGTCCGGTTCTCATCATTGTAGATGTCGTTCCGGTCGCGCGAGAGCATCAGGGTCGTGAGAGCCCCTCCGATCGTATCGGCGACCTCGGTAAGATCAAATTCGCGCTCCGCTCCGTTGCCGTTGACCTTGATATTGGAGAGGGCAATCTGCTCGTCCAGAACGACCGCGCCCCAATCGAAGCGCGGCTGGTCTTCCTCCGGCGACGAGATGAACCGTTTCATGGCCAAATCTTCGGCCAGCGTTCTTTCATGAATCATGTGCTTCCTCTTCCCTCTGTTCTAAATGTTCTTCTTCGATTTTTAATTGATTTACATTCGATGAGCTCGGGATGGGCACGGGGTCACCTTATCCCACCAAAACGCCTCGTCAGGGGGGAGCCGCCGGCCCGGATCCGGAACGTTTACAATTCGTCGTCGTCGTCCGCAACCAGCACCGAGGCCTTCTGGTACTCCGTCACGCGGCCCTCGAAGAAATTCTGCTCCTTATTCAAGTCCATCATCTCGGCGAGCCATGGGAACGGATTGGCGGCGCCGGAGCCCAGCGTCCTCAGCCCGCAGCCTTCCAACCTGCGGTCCGCAATGTATTCGATATACTGGGCGAACTCCCCCATGCTCAACCCCACGGCATTCACCGGGAGGCAGTCACTGATAAATTCCTTTTCCAGGTCGACAGCCTGCCTCATTAGGTCCCGAAGCTCTTCCTGGAACTCCGCCGTCCAGATGTCCGGATTTTCATCCACAAGCTCCATGAGCAGGTTTCGAAACAACTCGATGTGGTTCGACTCGTCCCGAAGCGTATAACGAAACATCTGGCCAATGCCCGGAAACTTGTTCTGACGATAGAGGGAAAGAATCATTCCGAAGAGCCCGTAGAACTGCGTTCCCTCCATACATTGCCCGAAAATGAAGATGTTCTTGGCGAGCGCGCGCTTGCTCTCGGTCGAAGTCAAATCGACATCGCGACGAAGATGCGCGGAGTACTCCATCACGAATTCGTTCTTCTTCTTGATCGTCGCGATGTCGTCAAACATGGCTTCACACTCGTGCGGATTGATTCCCAGCGAGCTGATCATGTAGAGAAGACTGTCCGCGTGAATATTCTCCTCATGCGCGTGACGACCAAGCACCAGTTTCAGTTCCGGCGCTGTAACCAACTCGCGAACAACATGAATGATGTTGTCGCCGACAATTCCCTCCGCTGCGGAAAAATATCCGATTCCCATCCGGATGATCCAGCGCTCCACATCACTGAGCAGTGACTCGCTCTGCCACTGCTCGACATCCTTCTGCATCGGGATGTCCTCCGGCTCCCAATGGTTCGCCTTCATCGTGCGATACAGATCGTAGGCCCATTGATATTTCAACGGCAACAGATTGAAAAATACAGTCTGGTTCCCATTGATCACCCGCTTTGCGGCAAAGGCCTCCTCCGCCTTGTCCTGATCCAAGACGAAGGATCGTGCACCGATTTCGAATACCTTCTCCATGCGCCTCCCTTTAGCGTTCATTTCTAAGCGTCTTACCCCTGAAAATGGTGCTAAGTACTGGTTCAACGCGCTTTGCACATGCCCCACTTAGCGTTCCGCATCTATATCAGCCATCTAGTAGTAGTGTCAAACGGAACCTACAATATATTGTATGATTTATTTTTTCCCGTCGGAATTTGAAGATTATAGAGAAAAATTGTTAGGGTTCCCAAAGTCTTGGTTTCACCACCGATTTTCGAACGCCGTTAAGGAGAAACGAAATGCCCATCTACGTGTATGAAACAATTCCCGAGAAAAAAGGACAACGGGTGCGTCGGTTTGAAGTGAGCGAGGGCATGATGGACCCTCCGTTGAAAAAAGATCCGGAAACCGGCGAGCCGGTACAGCGTGTAATTATGGGCGGGCTCGAGATTCCAAGAGGAAGCTCGAAGTCCGAAGACAAGCCGGGGCCGCCCTCGCATTCGTGCGGTGGATCCTGTGCCTGCCACTAGACCGCACCCTGATTAACGAAAATCGGGTTTCATACCGCAGAGTACGCTCTGCCGCTCTGCGGACGGTGGAGAAGAAGAACTGCGGATCGCAATGATGCCTCTCACGGTAGTATCCTGCCGGCAAGAACCTTACTATGGAGGCTGCGAATCCCCGCGACTACCGCAACAGCCTTGCTCCTGAACACATACACAGGCCAGAACGGCGATCTGTGCCCCGACACAGGGTGCCAGAAGGTAGAGCCATAAATCTGTCAAATAGCCTCCGACCAGGGCCGGAGCAAAAGAACGAGCCGGATTCATCGAAGCGCCGGTTACCGGGCCTGCAAAGAGGGCCGCGACCAGCACGGTGCTGCCAATGGCTCCGCCAGCGGTCACGCCTTTCTCCTTCGCCCCGGTTGAGACACAGAGAATCACGAACATGAGAAGAAACGTGATGATTATTTCGAGAAGAAATGCCTGAATCAGGCCTGTCGACGGCAGGGTGGCCCCCAATGTTTCATGAGCCGGGAACAAAAGGCGAAGCGACAGGCTCGCGAGCACGGCACCAACGAATTGACTTGTGAGATATCCGGGCACGACCCCCCGTGGCAGGCGGCCGGCCGACCAGAATCCCAAAGTCACTGCGGGATTGATATGCGCGCCGGACCGGTCTCCCACTGCGAAAATCACCGCCATGACCACCAGACCGAAGGCCATAGCCACACCGACGTGTGTCAATGCGCCTTCATACAGGTCATTCGTGACAATGGCCCCGGTGCCCACGAAAACCAACGCAAAGGTCCCGACCCCTTCCGCCACATATCGATTCAATCGAGCCCGATTCATTAGTAAATAAGTCGAGCCCGGTTCCCGAAGTACGCCTCGGAAACCGGGCCCGAAAAGGCCGCTACTGAATCCTCTACGATCTCCTAAGGTCGGATCTCCGTCAGGTGAAGCTTCAGCAAACGACGAAAGATACGTCAGAAGCGAAACGAGATATCCGCATGCAACCGAGTGTAGTCGGTATCGGCGCCATCCGGATCAAGCTTCTGCAAGAAGAGAACCAGCGAACTTTGGATGTTGTCCGTGATCGCGTAGCGACCCTCCAGCCGATGGCCTTCGCCATTGGTTCCGCCCCCGAACGAATCGGAATCGGTGAATGCGCCCACCGTGGCGTCCGCTTCTAGATCTCTGTAATTGTAGTCAAAGGACCAGGTCTTGGGGGCTTTTGCCGTCCCAATCTGGACTCCGACCAGATACCCGGTGTCGCCGCCGGAATCCGCGCCGTTGTTGACAATATAATTGCCGTAGACGTCAATCGGAACGGAGATTTGGGCTGGGGTCATGGCGAGCGTAAGCGAAACCTCGAATACCTCGTAGTCATTCACGTAGGTGGTGCCCCCTGCGCCATCTCCGGCTACCGTGTTCCCCGCGGAGCCACCCAGGGTCTCAAAGCCCTGCATGTTGTCCCAGTAGTAGAACGAAACACCGGCACCCACGCTGAGCGTGTCTGACGCGTCGCTGTCCACACCTGCCTGGACACCCAACATGGTGGTGTCGTCACCGCCGGAACGTTCCTCGGCGACCCAGACTGAGGCGTAGGCATAGACGTCAGTCACATCGGTCGCGGATCTCGAGTAACGGAGTGCCCCGACCTCAGGGCACAAGTCGTCGTCAAAGGTCAAATCTCCAGTCCTGTTGAACGGTTGTTTCATCTTGCCGGCCCAGACATTCAGGCCATTCTGAACCGCCCAATCGACATACGCCCGGTCCAAACCAAAATCCTTGGTACTGCAACCGTCGTCAAAAGACTGGTATGTGGAAATCGGGTCGTCACCGCCGGAAGCAATTCGCAAATGCGCCGTCACAGTCTCGGTGATTCCTCCGGACAGACTCAAACGCGCACGAATTCGGCTACGGTCGCGGTCATCCCTTCCATCATCCACGTCGATATTCTCGTACCTGAGACGGACATCGCCTTTCATACTGATGCCATCGATACCGAAAGCACTTGCGCCACTTATCAACAGGGCTGTACAGCCACACAATAACCATTTTTTCATGATGAGTGATTTCTCCCTTGCCTCGATCCAACCTCATACCGAGGCGCCTTGGTGCAGCCTCGGTTCTTTGCTTTGCCAAATTCCTGCGAACAGAACAGGCCCACAGGAAAGTTCGAAAAGCTAGATCTGAAATACTGCTACGATGTTAGGACATCACCAGATGACAATAAAAGGGCTTTTTTCACTTATTAACATCGCCGAAGAGAGCGATGAGTGATGCCAAATGGACCTTTTCC
>CAZTAB010000059.1:0-4472 GCA_964611475.1 uncultured Verrucomicrobiota bacterium
ACCGGACAATCTCGCTGCTTCTCTTGTGTCAGTAGTCGGATATCGAGATCCTCAAGCAGTTGATCAGTCAGCTGGATATAATGCTATCCCAGGTAATGATCGAAGCAATCCTGATCGAGATTCAGCTCGGCGACGATATCGCGTACGGTGTCGACTGGCTACAGCGATCCTTCACTGCGGTTAACGAGGAGATCTTGGGTCCCGGTGGAGGGGTGCCCGTGCAGCAGCCGGTGATTGGTTTCGGCGGAGGACAGTCGTTTGGAACGGGTCTCGACTTCGTGGACGGTTCAGAGGTCACGCGGGATACCCCGCTCAGCCCCGGTGCGCTCACCTATTATGCGACCTTTCACGACTTCAATCTGGACGCGGTTCTGCGGCTCGCGGCGTCCTCCTCCGACGCGAAGATCCTGTCCACGCCGGTGATCGTTACGACGGACAACACAGAGGCGTCGATTGTCGTGGGTGAGTCGCGCCCGATTGTCACATCGACGAGTGTCACCGGTGGTGGTGTTGGCCGGAATACGTTCCAGTACCGGGACATCGCGATCGACCTGCAGGTCACGCCCCGGATCAATCCGAACAACTTCGTGGTGATGGAGATCCGGCAGACCGCAGACAATGTGGGCGGGTTTCAGGTGATTGACGACAACGATGTTCCAGTGATCACCCGCCGGGAGATGGAGGCCGAAATCGCAGTCGAGCATCGGTCGTCGATCGTGCTCGGGGGCCTGATCGGATCGGAGGAACGCAAGAGCCGCACAAAGATTCCGTTGCTCGGCGACATACCCATCCTCGGGGCCCTGTTTCGGTCCGATTTGATTACCGAGGACCGCACGGAACTGATCTTCATCATAACGCCCTACGTCATGACCACTCCGGAAGAAGTCATCTCCGAAAGCAGGAGAATCCACGAGCGGTCTCTGGGCCGGACGGACAAGACGTGGGGAAGAACCTGGTCGGACAGCCCGATCTGGCGGGCACAGACGGAGAAGGGAGTCAAGGGGACCTTCTCCGAACCGGTGCTGGAGGAAGAACGCCCGGAGATCGGGTTCGAGCCGGAGGGGCGAACACCGGCGCGCGCGGTAAGGGCAATGGCGGCGGAACGACAGAGGACGCTTGAGGAGATTTCCGGTCACATTCCGCCTGAGGATCCAGATGACGGGGAGTTCCCGGGGGTCGACCAGGAAACGGATGAAAGGGGAACGACATCCCGGTCTCTGCGGCGGGAGGATGTACCACCCATCGATGAGATGAGCCCACAGGCTCGGGAGGATGATGGCGTGATCGACGAATGGGTTGACGATTTTCCTGGTGCAGTCGAGCCGATTCAGGATGTGGAACTGCAGACGGAAGAGAACACGCTGATTATACCCCGTGAGCCGACGGTCGATGAAATGGAGCTTCCGGATCCTGAAGAGCCGCTGATTCCCGCCGACTCTAAACTTAATTTCATGGATCCCGCGGCCCGAAGTAATCTGGTCGAATCGCTGTAGAAGGAGTTCGAGTAGACGGTCGGTTGGCTTTCTCCAAGAGGGTCCGAACCTGTGGGAAAGCGGCTTCGATTTTTCAGCTTTTCATTCTGTTCCTGATAAAGGTTTTCCACATCCCATCCCAAAGTTTTCAACCGGTTATCATCAAGGGATTTTTTGAGTGCTCTCCGGGCGTTGTTGACGCATCCCTCTGACAATGAGGGGTTTGAGTGGACGCTTTCCGCTGGGATCTTCTTGGGATTTCCGACTTATGCGGCCCTTGTTAATAAAATGGAAGGTGCTCCACCCTGTTCATTTTAAACGGGTTGCGCATTTTGAATCACCGGGCTCGATGCAACGGATCCGGACAGGGGCCCTGCCTGGCTGCGTGTCTGCTATTTTAGCCGATTTACGAAGTGCCTGATGCGTTCCATGGCGGTTTTCAACTCGTCCATCCCGGTCGCATAGGAGCAGCGGATGAGCCCTTCCCCGGACGTGCCGAAAGCCGTTCCGGGCACGACGGCAACCTTCTCCTGCTCGAGGAGCTGCAGCGCGAAGTCCCTGGAGGAAAGGCCGAGATGTCCCACGTACGGAAACGCGTAAAAGGCCCCGCAAGGTTTCTCCAGGGCCAGCCCCATCTCCTTCAGCGACTGGTAGATGAAATTTCGCCGACGATTGTACTCGGATTTCATCTCGCCTATGTCGCGGTCCGGCTGCTTCAACGCTTCGAGCGCCGCTTCCTGGCTGAGAATTGGCGCACAGAGCATTGTATACTGGTGGATCTTCATCATCGCTTCGATGAGGGGCTCCGGCGCGCAGGCATAGCCAAGCCGGAATCCCGTCATTGCCCATGCCTTGGAAAACCCGTGCAGAAAGATTGTTCGCTCCCGCATGCCGGGAAATGTCGCGATGCTGACGTGTTCGCCTTCGTAGGTGAGTTCGGCATAGATTTCGTCTGCGATGACCAGGAGATCATGCTTGCACGCGAGTACTGCGATGTCCCGAAGATCGTTCCGGGAGAGCGTGGCTCCGGTCGGGTTGTTTGGGAAATTCAGGATGAGCGCCTTCGTTTTCGGTGTGAGATGGGGTTCCACCAACTCGCGCGTCAGCCGGAACCCTTGTTCCCGCGGGGTTTGTACCGGAACCGGCACGCCATGGCCGAGGGCGACAACCGGGCCGTAGGACACGTAGCATGGCTCGTGGTAGATTACTTCTTCGCCGGGATTCAGTATCGCACGAAGGGCCAGATCCAGCGCTTCGCTTACACCCACCGTCACGAGCACCTCCGTTTTCCCGTCGTACGAAACGTCAAAGGTTTCGTCGACGTACCTCGCTATGGCCAGCCGAAGCTTTGTCAGCCCGAGGTTCGACGTATATCCGGTTGCTCCTTTTTCCAGCGCAAAAATCGCGCCTTCCCGGATGTGCCACGGCGTGATGGAGTCAGGCTCGCCCACGCCGAGACTGATGACGTCGTCCATTTCGCTGACGATGTCGAAAAAGTCCCGGATGCCGGACCGCGGGATCCCTTGCAGGGTCGCGGAGAGGAAATCATGGGGTGATTTTGAGACGCTCGTACTCATCCTCGGATGTCATCATCAGGCCGTGGTGCTTGTAGGTTTTCAGCATGAAATGGGTGGATGTGGAAATCACTCCCTCGATGGGCGAAAGCTTCTCGCTCACGAACATCGCGACCTCTTGGAGGTTGCGTCCCTCGACGAACAGAAGGTAATCGAAGGCGCCGGACATCAGGTACATGGATCGAACCTCGAGAAACTTTCCGATCCGGTCGGCGATGCGGTTGAACCCGCCCTCGCGATCCGGCGTGACCTTGACCTCTATGACCGCGGTGACCCCGTCCAGATCCAGCTTGTCTTCGTCGATGATGGCCTGGTAGCCCCGGATGACGCCCGATTTTTCGTATGCAGCGATCTTCTCGCGGGCTTCATCGGCGGATATCCCGAGCATCGCCGCGATATTCTCCGCGGTTTCGTGCGCGTTTTCCTTCAGAATTTTCAGCAGTTCGTCCATGATGGGACTTCTCCTTCCGCTTGATCGAAGAGAAAAAGATAGGTAATACGGGTCCCCGCCTTTTTCGTAAAGCGAATATCGGACCATGTTCATGTCCCGAGGAGGACGAGATGTCGCTGGATAACATCAAGATTGTTCTGGCACGGCCCCTGTATGGGGGCAATGTAGGCTCTGTTTGCCGCGCCATGATGAACATGGGTTTCTCCCGGCTGGCCATCGTGGAACCGACTTTGTCCCTCGACATGGGTGAACTCCGGAAGATGGCTCTGAACGCGATCCCCATCTACGAGGGGCGGCAGGAGTTCGGCACGCTGGCGGATGCGGTGTCCGATTGCCACATCGTTGCCGGGACCTCCGCGCGGCACGGGCTGTACCGGGCGCATAGCCGGACGCTGCGGGAATGGACGCCTGATCTGCTGCAATCGGCCGCCGCCGGCACCGTCGGGATCGTTTTCGGCCCGGAAGACGATGGGCTCTCGAACGATGAAATCGCCCTCTGCAACCGGATTATTCAGATCCCCACGACGGAGGAATACAAGTCCCTGAACCTTTCCCAGGCGGTCCTGCTTTGTTGTTACGAGTTGTATGTCGAAACGGGATCCTTCGAACCAACCGAAGAGCTCTCGCCGGAAGCCTCCTCGGCGGAGCGCGAGCGGATGTTCGATATCTGGCGCACGACCCTCCTGAACATTGGCTTCATGCATGACCAGACGGCCGATCACATGATGCTGGGTCTCCGCAGGATTCTTGCGCGAGGCTCCCTCACGGACAACGACGTCCGGATTTTAATGGGCATCGCCCGCCAGTCCGACTGGTGCGCGAACGAATTGAAGAAGCTGCTGAACCAGGGGTAGCGGAGGATTCATTCCGCATTTGAAGATGTGGACCTCCCTGCGCCAGCATGGCCCAGGGGCCAACGATGCAACTCGGTCCGAATACGGAAACATTTCCCGCTGTCAGGGTGAAGCCCGGAGC
>CAZTAB010000060.1:0-19058 GCA_964611475.1 uncultured Verrucomicrobiota bacterium
CGAAGCCCATATGGTGAAAACGGGACGCCGGGTCCGCGTCGTCCAGATCCTGATACCCGAAGGCGCCTACAAGCAGTACGTCACCACCCAGACCATCGGACGAACGGCGCCCGACCTCGTGGAACTCGGCCGCTTCCCTGGCGAATTCTACGGCCGGTATTTCCTGCCGCTCTCCGACGTTCTCAAGGAGCCGAATCCCCTGGTCGCCGATCGCATCGTCGAATTCGAAAAGGAGGCAGCCACCAATGCTACCGCGGCGGCATGGATCGAGCCGTACAGCAAGTTACGCGACCTGCCGTGGATCGAGTCGTTCACTGACGGCCTGCGCACGCAGTTCCGAGAGGAGGCGCAGGAGTATTTCGGCGTCGGATTCAGCCAGTTCACGGTACGGATCTTCTACAACAAGAAAATATTCCGGGCCGCATTGGGTTCGACCGAGCCGCCCGCCGCGTTTGAGGAGTTGTTGGAGGTGAGCCGCCGGATTCGAGCCTATGCCGAGGAGTCGGGCCAGGACATCGTCCCCATTGCCTCGGCGGACTACCAGACGGGCATATTCAAGGACCGGTTTCTGACTGCGCTAACCGCCGACCTGGCGCTCCGCTTCGATGTGGATTTGGACGGAAACTGCTCGGAAGATGAGACGGTGGCCGCACTGCTGACCGGGGAGTGGACCCCGGAGGATGAGCAGTACCGGTCGGCCTTGGCGATGCTGCGCGAGTTGTCCTCATTCTTCCCTCGCGGGTTCATGTCGTTCGGACGGATGGACTCGGCGTTTTCCTTCATCCAGGGGAAAGCGGCCATGATCACCTCCGGATCCTGGGACGCGAAAAGCTATCTCTCCAATATTGAAAACCAGTCGCCCGAGCAACGGTTCGATGTGGGAATCTTCGACTTTCCCCTGGTCGGACCCGATGATCCGAAGTACGGCGCCTATGCTGACGGCAGGGCGACCGAAGCCAATACCGGCACGGGATTCGCCTTCGGCATGACCCGGTTTTCCCGGCACCAGGACCTCTGCATCGAATTCCTCCAATTCTGCACTTTGCCCGAAAACAACACCGTGCTCAACGCGCACGCCCAATGGATCCCGTCGGTCCGGGGCGCGCGCACCACCCCCATGCTCTCCGCATTCGAGCCCGACTTCAGCGGTTACTGGCAACGCATGCACTTCGGAACCGGGGAACGGGGCACGATGGTGGAACGCCAGGTCTTCTGGCCGTTCATCAGCGGGGAGATCGACTACGAAGAATATGCGTCCCGGTTGATGAAGGAGCTGCCGGATTCGGCGGCAATCGACTTCGCGCGCAGATACCGCGCCGCACGCGAATCCGTTCCGGAACTCAACGGGCGGCGCAGCGCCTACCTCGCCGCACAGGCTCTCGCGAAATCGGAAGAGGCCCGAAGCGGCTACCGGATCAAGCTGCTGCGCACCTGGGACCAGCTGATGGGCTACGAAACCAAGCAGGCACGTACCGATGCCCTGCTCGATCACACGAAACGACAGATCGAAGCCATCGGCGACATCTCCGCCTTCAACCGGAAGTTCCAGCCACAATTGAAACGGGAGCTGGGACTCTAGTTCCGTCATGGCCAAGGAAATCACATTCAAGAAACTACCCGGCTACTGGCCCCTCTACTGGTTTGTTCTTCCCGCCGCCCTGCTGGTCGCTCTGTTTTCCTATTTCCCCGCCGGCAGCGCGATCTATCGCGCATTCTTCCGCTGGAATGGGGATTACGTGGAGCAGTTCGTCGGATTTCAGAACTTCCGGCAGGCCCTTGGCGTCCCCCTGTACTGGATCCTCGCCCTGGGACTGCTGACGGCTTCGATCGTGTTCAGCCGGAAGGAGGGTCCCGTCTCATTCGCGGTAAAGATCGCATCCGGGATCGCCGGCATGATCGTCGTTCTCGGCGTGCTGGCCTGGCGGGGAGCCATCACGGGCGCATCCGAAGGATCCTTTGTGGCGCCACTGATCCTGTGGGGAGTTCCCCTCTTGTTGGTGGCCTGGCGAATGGCGACCGACAATCCGCTCAAACCGATCTGGCTGGTGTGCCTGGCCGCTCTGCTGACGGGCGGCGTGCTGTCGCGGGTGGGACTCTCACCGGTTGCCGCGTGGTCGATTTCCCTGCTCGGCACCGGCGCGGCGCTCTGGTGGCTGCCGCCCCTGCGGAATGCACCCGGCATCGACGGACTGCGCGCCACGCAGTCCATGGCCGCAATGGGCGTTGTATGCTGGGCGCTGGCCGTCCACGCCGGCGGCGACCCGATTCTCTGGAAGGGATTCGGCGTGATCGCCATCCTCGTGGTGGCCAACCTGTTCAAGATGGTCCCGTCCATCGCGACCGCGGTGGTGATTCATCGGCTCCGCAGCGAAGCGGCCAACTACTGGTACCGTGTTCTCTTCGTCGTCCCCATGATCATTCCGGGCATGGTCACCCTGCTTCTCTGGAAATTCTTCTTCGAACCCACGGGCATCTTCAACGCCGTCCTGGAGCACACCGGGATCCTTACCCTCCTGGTGCACCTCGATCTCTGGTTCGGCTGGGGCGGCGTGTTTGAGGCCGGCCGGGCCCCCATCTGGCTCAACGACTCCAACCTCGTCCTGCCCGCGATAATTCTCTGGGGCATTCCGTGGGTCGGGGTGGTGGGCGTGCTGATCTACCTGGCCGGCCTCCAGGCCATTGGTACCGACGTCTACGAGGCGGCCGACCTGGACGGGGTCAATGCATTCCAGAAGTTCCTGCACATTGAATTGCCGCTCATCATGACGCAGGTGCGCATCAACCTCGTCCTCATGATCATCGGGACCCTGCAGATGTACGGCTTCATACTCATCCTCTTCGACAGCGGCGGCGGCCCCAACGGCAAGCTGCTCGTCCCCGGGCTCTACATGTTTCGAAACGCCTTCGAAGAAAAATACGCGGGGTACGCCTGCGCCATCGGATTCATCATCTTCGTGTTCATCCTCATCCTGACCGAATTGAACAACCGCTTCGTGCGCGTGGAAAAATGAACCTGCGCCAACAGAGCTGGATCGGCGAGATCGGGAAGCACCTGTTCATTCTCCTGGTGCTGGCCGCCGCGTTCTTCCCTTTTTATGTCATGCTGGTGATCAGCGGAAAGGACGGCGCCCAGTTTGCCGCCAATCCCACCGGCCTCACGCTGCCGTTTCACTGGTCCAATTACGCCGTGGCGTGGGAGATGGTGTCAGGATATATATTTAACACCATCTTCGTCTGCGTCACAGCGGTCGTCCTCACGTTCTTCTTCTCCATCAACGCCGCCTACTTTTTCGCCCGGTATCGCATGCCGGGCGGCACCTTCTTGTGGTACTTCTTCCTGATCCTGATGCTGATGCCGGGGATCGCCAACCTGGTGCCCCTGTTCATGCTGCTGAGAAATCTCGACCTCCTGAACACCTTCTGGGCCCTTATCGTGGTGTACGTCACCGGCGGACAGGTGGTGCAGATCTACATCCTCCGCAACTTCATCGAGGATATTCCCCAGGACCTGTTCGATGCGGCGGAGGTGGACGGGGCCGGCCACTTGAGCCAAGTTTACAACATTGTGCTGCCCATGTCGGGAAGCATCCTTTCCACCCTGGGCATCCTCCAGTTCATCGGCCTCTGGAACGACTACATCCTTCCCCTGATCGTGATGCGGGACGACCACATGCTGACCATGGCGGTCGGGCTGGTGCGCCTCGACAGCGAGTACGTCAAGGACTGGGGCGCGCTCATGTCGGGCTACACCATAGCCAGCATTCCCATGATCCTGATCTTCCTCTTCACCATGCGCCTCTTCGTGAAAGGACTGTCGTCCGGGGCGCTGAAAGGGTAGCCCGAAATCGTGGAGGCAGTTCGCATGTAGCGGAACTCGCCGAGAGTTCCGAATCGTCCCTTTCACGCAGGGTTCCGCTGTGTAGCCCACGGAACACACGGATTAACACGGATTAACACGGAATTGCGGCTGCGGCTTGCCGCGCGAATCAAGGCTTTTTCGGGTTGACTTCCTCTTGTCGCGAGGTTAGAGGCTGATAGTGGGTAACGGTGATGATCCGGCCGAATCTCGCGGCACCGCGAGGGACCGGCTGAGGTGTAGATAGGCAGAGATCAGCGATAAGTAGACCGGGCGACGAGCGCCCGATGGGAAACAACCAAGAAATGGGAGAGAGAAAGACGATGAAGACAACTTTGAAAACTGGATTGGTGTTGTTGGTGGGTATCACGATGGGAATGTCGGCAGCGGTAGACGCGCCGGCGACACTTCTACTCGACACCTTCGGTACCGCGCATTCCGAGGACATCAACAGCGATCTGGCGGGACGGCAGTCGGGAAGCGCAGCGCCCAAGTCGTGGACGATTGATCGTCCGAACAAAAATGGTGCAGGCAGCTTTACGCAGCTCAGAGGCGTTCATTCCGGTGAAGGTCTGGCCAACACGCTCTGGCTGCGCGCGGAAACTGCCGGTGCAAATTTTGGTCAGACGGTGGCGGGCATGGACCTTTCCTGGGTTCCCGGCAACAACTTTTCGGTCTCCTTCGACATGAAGAAGGGGATCAATGAAGGCGCCGGCAACCACGTAGGGTTTGGCATGAGAAGCGTGTCCGACACGGATCAGATCGTTCAGTGGACCGACGATTCGGGTTTGCTCTTCAGCGCGCGAGATAACGGCGACTATCTCTATCACGAAGTGGGCGATTCGACTGTACAAGTCTCAGGTCCTCTCGGGAAAGACGGAAACGGCTTCTACAACGTAAGCTTTGACGTCGACCGCGCCGGCGATGTGATCAATAACCTCACCATTGGGGGCTCAAACCTGGGCAGCCTCAACCTGCCCCCGTTGGCCGGGCGAAGCGACAACATCTTCTTCCTGGTCTCCTTAACCGGTGGGGCGCCCGAACACGCGGGAATCGACAACTTCATGATCGTTCCCGAGCCCTCCGCTGTAGTCCTGTTGGGGCTGGGCGGAGCGCTGCTGCTTTGCGCGCGCCGGGCGCGTCGCGCGTAAGCGAGGGCTCAAAGCCGGAAAACATGCTTACGCTTAGGACGCTCTGTCGGGTTGTCGACTTGACCGGATCGAGAACGACAACTCGACGGAGCGTCCTTTTTTTGTCGCGCGCGGTCGCAAAATTTGGAGTGCGCCGGCAGAGCGGAGCGGCGACGGCGCACTCCAAATTACGCAGAGAACATCGAAGATGCGCGGCATTCACGCTCATCGAGCTCCTGGTGGTCATCGCGATCATAGCGGTGCTGGCTGCGCTGCTTGTACCGGCCGTAAAAAAGGCTCAGCAGAAGGCCACGGCCATCTATTGTGTCTCGAACCTCAAGAACATCGGAATTGCGTATACCTCGTACGCGAACGATCATGACGGGTTCCTTGCGCCCGTCGTCGAAACGGAGTCAGGATGGCCATACTATAAGCCCTGGTGTGCGTACCTGGATCCCTACCTGGAGAGCGCGCCCGTACTCCTCTGTCCCGCCAACCGATTCACGCCGTACGACAATCGCTCCGGATTCCTCACGCATTATACGATGAGCACGCGGGTGGCCTACGGGTTTTCGTGGATATCGCAGCGGCACAAGGACATGTTTCAGTTTGAACGTCCCATCAAGACATTCGTGATGGGGGACGGGAGAGATGATACCCAGAACCAGAATCAGATTATCTGCGATTACCAAACCGAGGCCTTCCGGTGGGATCGGCTTTTTCCCCCGCCTCATCTGGACGGTTCAGTGATCAACATCGTGTTCCTGGATGGTCACGTAGAGCAGCTTCAGTTTGCCGATCGATTTAATTGGATCTTTCAATACGATCCGTGAGCTCGATACCATTCACATCGAGACATAATGATTCTGCTGTAAATGTTTCTGTCGCATCCGGAGTTTGATGGTGGGTGGTACAAAGCGAAGAGATTTCCAGGTCATGGGCTACACGCTGAATGAGCCGGCGTTGTTGCGCCCGGAAACCGCGTTGGACGTCATCGACCTGCTGGCCCGTGAACAATACGACGCGGTCCGGGTGTTTCTGCGCCAGACGAACTTTTCGCACCGTTCCCCGCAGGTCATCGAAGTCGTGGCGGCGATGGTGGAGCGGGCGCACCGGGCCGGCCTGCGCGTGGCGCTGGACTGCGAACCGCACTACCCCGTGGCGGCCCGGGACATGGGCCAGCAGTTTCCCGAGGCCATGGGGGAACGCCTGGTCCGCGTGGCGTGCCGCCCGGTGGACGGTCATTTTCGCCTTCATATTCCCGCGCCGATCACGCTTGCCCCTTCGCCCTTGTTCGGCGGGGTGGAGGCGGCGTTCGTCCGTCGTGGCGACGAGGTTCACCTGCTGGAGGAGTTCGCGTTCGACCTGCACAGCGTCGTGGAGGCCTACGATGATGGGTACACCGTCGCCGAAGTCGACATGCGAATGGATAAGCCCGGCCTGGGGAAACTCGTGTTTCACCTGGTGGGCCGGCTTCCGGGGGCCGCGCCGGACGAACTCATCGTCTACGCGCACCTGACCGATCACGGACTGACCGATTTCTGGGCGGAGGGATTCCATCAATACTACGATGAGTTGCTGGAGTGCTACCGGGACGTTCCGCTCGACGGGGTGGGCTGGGATGAGCCCGCGGAGCACGTCTTCTGGGATGTCTATGCGCATGGACGATCCTTCGCGGCAGCGTTCGAGAGGTTGAACGGATACGCGCTGCGCGAGCGTCTCTATCTCCTGGACGAGCCGAAAACGTCGCCCGAGGCGATAGAGGTGCGGCTGGATTACTACCGGACACTGAACGAGGGAGTCTACGAGGCCCAGCGCCGTCTGGTGGAAAAGGCCCGCGAATTGTTCGGACCGGATTTGCTGTTCGGCACCCATCACACCTGGATGGGGGAAGGAACCGCCAACGATTACCGCGCCGGGGCGGGCGATTATTTCCGCCTGAATCAGAACATGGATGCGGGCTACACCGACAACTGCTGGTGGGACGACGGTTCGGTCTGCTACACGTACGTCCTCGCCTCCAGCTTGGGGCGCCTCACGCCCTCGGGCGCAGCGGAGTGCAACACCTGGCATTGGACACCGACGAATGCGCTGGTGGACTACTACAGCCGGTTTATGTCCCTCATGCGCATCAACTGGTTCAACATCTTCTGCGGCGACTGCACCGACATGGTCAAGTACCCGGATCACTACACCTGGGACAGGGCCACCGAATGCATGCGGCGGAACCGCCGCTTCCTCCAACTGCTGGGCGAGGCGCGACCCGTCGCGGACGTGGCGGTCTGGCACGGCTGGGAAGGCGCCATGGCCATCAATCGCGCCGAATGGGCAAGCGCCCATAAGGCGTTCCTCATCAACACGTCCGAACAGTTCGTCCACCGCAATCTCGCCTTCGATTTCGTGGATAGCGACCTGCTTGCCCAGGCCAACGTGAGCAACGGCACGTTGGAAACGGCACTGGGCAGCTATCGTGTACTCATCATGCCGTACGCTACGGCCATGCCGGACGCCGTCTGGCGCAATTGCGTGAACTTCGCCGAGACGGGTGGCCTTGTCGTTTTCGTGGGTCCGCCGCCGGCGCAAACGATCGAGGGCGACTCGTTGTCGGAAGAGTTTGCCCGCCGGCTCGGAATGTCTGCGTTGCCGCTCGATACGTTTCTGGGCCATGTCGAGTCGGTGTGCGATCTGCCGTCAGAGCGCCCGGCCCAATTGGACATCACGTATCCGCTGCAACCGGACGGAGGCCAGGCGCTGACTTCCGCCGAGGATGAACTCCACGGTGTCGCCGGTCCGGGTGGGAATCTGGTTTATCTGAGCGATCTGGACCCCCGCCATCGCCTGGTCGACGTGGTGGAGTCCCGGATCACGCCGCCTGTCGTCTGCCATTCCGACAGCATCCTGTGGCGCCTCTACCGTGACGGCCAACGGGACGTGTTGATGTTGATCGCCAGGCGCCACCGGCAGATGCGCGGCCTGGTTCAGTTTTCCGGCGAAGAACTGGAAATCAGTCAAGGTGTCCTCGCCCTTGTGGAGTCGCGGGAAGGAGGGATCGAGGTTCACGGGGACAATGTAGAGTGGACTCTGCGCGGAGCGGCAACGAGTGGGAAGTGAATTGATTTGTGGCCGCGAAAGAACCCATTGCGGCGAAGCCGCAGTCAAAGTAGCCACCCGCCCCCCGGAGGTAGGCGGCTACTTTGCTCGCGCAGAGAATCTTCTTGAAAAACGAAGAATTGGAACGTTAGCAGTGCAAAGTACGCAAGACAATAGTGTGACATCTCCTTTGCGATCCTTGCGGTCTTTCGCGGCTATACCATTTCTTAATTTTCTCAACTGGATAGGAGACTGATGCAGACCAACTCGCTGTCGTTGACCATGGACCCGAGCAGGCCGGAACTCACGTTGTGGGACCGCCGGCACAACCAGCGCTTGCTCATCGCGCCCGGCTTCGCGTTGTTCTGTCCGGTCGTGGACGGTACGCCGGTACGCCCCCGCCTTGTAGATACGATCTCGCGGCCCGACGAAGTCACATTCGTATTCGACGCTCCGCCGCTCGTGGACTTTCAAGTTCACGTGAAGTGCGTGGGGGACCGCCTGGAAATGTCATCAAGCTTCGGTGTGACCGCCGATTGTGAACTGAACCGGTTGGAGCTTTTCCCCAAAGGAACCGCGCTCACTTTTTATGACGTGGTCAATTTCCGCAATCGGCACCATACGCCGAACACCTGGCCGGAGCTGAACCTGGGCGGAGAGGGTTTCGAGACCGACACCTTTTCAGGGGATTGGCAATTCGTCCCGCATCCAAGCCTTTTCATTCTGCGCAAGGGCGACTTCCAGATGTTTTTCGGTGCGCTGGATCTGCCCACGTCCTTCGGGATGTACTTTAAAGTCGAAGAAAACCGCGTGGACTACTGGTACCTGGACTACGGACCGGAGGGGTTCGGACTGCCCCTGAAAAGCGGAGAGACGTTCACCTCGCCGCGCTTCTGCCTGTTCGTTGACCATGACAAGACCGTCTATGAAACCCTCGACCGCTACTCCGATCTGTTGATCCAGGAAGGTCTGATTCCCGATCCTCGCGATAAGGTACGCCATGCCTGGCACACCGAACCTTCTTATGCCACCTGGATCGACCAGGGGTACAAGGTCACGTTGAACCCGGATGTCGAATCGTTTTTCCAACTGGATGAAGGAATGGCGCGCGAGGCGCTGTCTGTGATCCGGCGCGAACGTCTGCCGTTTCGGCTTTTCTACCTCGACGACGCCTGGCAGGTCACGCGCGGCCAATGGGAGCCGGATCCCCACCGCCTCCCCGACCTACGGAAATTGGTGGATGAGATTCATGCAGAAGGTATGAAGGTGATCGTCTGGTGGAACTGGGCGGAGTTGTATGACGATGTGGAGGTCGATCCCGCGCAGCTGATCGGCGGGGGCCAGCGGAACCGTCACGGAATGCGGATGCGGGACTACTCCCATCCCGCCACGCAGGAGTACCTCGACGCGCTCTTCCACAAACTCTTTTCTCCCGATCCGGGCTGCTACGATCTCGACGGAGTCAAGTCAGACTACCAGGCCGACAAAGTGCACCCGGAAATGCCGGTGCATGACCCGAACTGGCGGGGGGAGGAAAACTACTTCTTCCAGGTATACAAGCTGTTTTACGGGCTCATGCGCCGGTACAAGCCGGATGCCTGCCACGTAGGCTGCGCCGGCCATCCCTTCCTGGCCGAATTCATCGACATCAATCGCACCTATGACGTTGCCACCTCGAATCCGGAGGAACACCTGACCCGGGCTCTGATGCTGCGGCACACGACGCCCGGTTGCCCCGTCGCATTTGACTTCCACAATTTCCTCGAAAACCTGGATGCGTACTTCCGCACCGCGCGCGAACACGGATTCGCCGTCCAGGTCGGCAACATCCTCGGCACGCGGCAGGATTTCGCCGCGTTATGGGAGGCCGCGGATGAAGCGTATTACGAGACGCTGCGGAGGGAATTGACTCAGGCAATTCGGTAATAGGAACCCCTTACCCCCGATTGGTTTTACCCGGATCTCAACTTCCTGCCAAGCAGTGCTTCCAGTTCGGCAATAGATCCCGGCCCGCGTTTGCTTTCCCAGTACTCGAGATCCAATTCAGCGACATCCAATTCCGGTTCGTCCTTGATGGCTTCGTACACGCTGCGGGCCTCGGACCAGAGCGCCGCTTTCTCATCGTCCGGCAGGTTGTCGATAAATTCTTCATATTGCGAGTTGCGGTCCGGCGGGATTGGAGACGGTTTCGTTACGACAAAGTCGCCGTCCTGGATCCGGGAATCGACACTCTGTTCACGGGTCCAGGCCAGCAACCTCGCATGCAGCTTCCGGGCCGTCTCCTGGTGGCCGGGTTGCGGATCGAGTAGCAGGTTATGCAGCTCGTGTGGATCCTTCTCCAGATCGAAGAGCTGTCGCAGGCCGTCAAAGTGGTAGAAGGCGTACTTCCATTTTCTCGTCCGAATGCAGACAAATCCGCCTTCAGGCCCGTTGCTGTTCTCAGAAAACACGGCTTCGCGGCGGCGGATCTCACCGCGGTCATCCAGCAAGCTTTCACCCGCAAGGATGTTGCCGGCGGGCGGCTCCACGCCGGTGAATGCATATACGGTCGGGGCGACATCCAGTAGGGTCACAAAATCATCCGATAGCTCTCCCGCGTTCTGCATGCCGGGACCTGCCGCGATGAGGGGCACCCGGATCGACGGGTCGTAGGCCAACACTTTCCCTATCGTCAAATGATCGAATAGCATCTCCCCGTGGTCGGACGTGAACAGGATCAGCGTCTCATCCAGTATGCCGTGGCGCTCGAGCGCGTCGAGCAAGCGCCCGACTTGTGCGTCGATGTAACTTATACTGGCGTAATAGAGGGCGATGACACGTCGCATTCTTGCCGTATTCGGCGACGAGCCTTCATCGGCAATATCCGAGGCGCGACGCATCAGCCGGGCCTCCCAGGGCAGGTGCGGTTGTTCCTCGTCGGTCCAGCGCGGTAGCGGCATGAGTTCACTGTCGTAACGATTCGCCCACTCGAGCGGCACGTGCACGGGCCAGTGCGGTTGTACCCAGGACACAAAACAGAAGAACGGCTGACGGTGAAATTCGTCGATGAATTCGAGGGCGCGGTCGGCTACCCATTTCGTTTCGTGGTGCTCCTCCGGAATCGGGGAGATCTGGGGTTGGTTGTAGAGCAGGCCGCGAACGCCGCAAGGATAGCGTACGTGCCCCAGGCCCTGCTCCTTGAGATAGGTGAAATAGTCGTTCTCCGCGCGAACCTCGCGTCCCCGGGACTGGACCTCTTCGTGCAGGGCGAAGAATTGAAACCCGTGACTGTCCCGCGTGGGCTCGAAATGCATCTTGCCAAAACCGCCGGTTCGATATCCGGCCTGTGCCAGCGTACTCTGGAGGGAACGTGCGTTCGGGCGCCACTGCAGCTTATCCGCGAAGGTTTCGTGGTCCATCCCCCGGGTGCCCACGCCGGTCAGCAGGCGGGATCGGGCGGGTCCGCAAATGGGAACAGGGGTGTAGGCGTGCCGGAAACCGACGCCCGACCTGCACAGCCGGTCCAGGTTCGGTGTGCGGATCACCGGATTCGCCGAAACGGCGGCGATGGTGTCCCAGCGCTGCTGGTCGGTCATCAGTAGCAAAACGCTTCGATTCGACATGTCAGAGCAGGTGTCGGGTGATCGTTTCGTCCAACACCTCACGCAACATCTCCACCGGCCCGGTGTACGCCCGCAATTCGCCGTGATCGGTGAGCTCTTCCCGCTCGCCGGGCTCGAGCGCAGGGGTGTGGTATTCCAGCTCCCCGAATCCGCCCAAACTGCCATCGTCGACGTAGACCTGCTGCACCTGGCCGGTATCGGTCAGGTCGTGACCGGGCACGTCGGAATAGAGCGAGGCGTCATGCACGCTGAATCGGTAGACGAGCAATGTCGGCGCCGGTCCGCTTTCGGACAGGTAGGCCATGCATCCACGGCAATCAGGAGCGCGGAGGCTGATCTTCGAACTGACATTCGTCTCGACCCGCCACCGGATCCGGTCGTCTGCATATTGAAAGCCGGGTTCTCCGAACATCGTCACGGGATCGGGGTCGCGGTTCACGGGCACCACGATCTCCCCGCCGCCGGGAACCTGGACCAGGTTCCAAAGCGCAGGCCGCACGCCGTCCGGTAGCGGACCCGCTGCCGAAAGGACCGAGTCGATTGCGATCCCGGCACCATGCACCCCGGCCGGCGCCTCGGCGTCGATCAGCGAGAATGTCCGACGCAGATGCAGGGGGACATCGACTCCGTGCCGGTAAAAGTGGGGAGTCATTGCGCATTCCAGAGTTACGGAGCCGTCGTCCGATGCCGTCACCCGGTACGCCCCTGGATCCACCTGCCGCGGTACCTCGTAAGTCTCCCAGAACCCGTCCAAATCGGAAACATGTGTCTCCGTCTCCGGCGAGATCCAGCCCCGCAACCCGCCGGTGTTCACCCACCCGGGTTCCCCGATCAACGCCGATGCGGTATCTGCCTGGTCCAGCGCGTCGCTGCGCCACAGGCTATTGACCCCCGGCGCCGGATAAAGCCCCAGGACCCGGCACCCGAACGGCAAAACCAGCGCCTGGTTTCCCAGGACCACCGGCTCCTTCCCGGCCGAGCGGAGTACGCCTGACAATTCCTCGATCATTTCGTTGCCAGAGTAGTAGCGCCGCCGGAAAAAGTCAGTACGTATCAGGTCTGAGAATCAACCGGCTTTCGTAAACTGTTCGCATTTCTCTACGGAGGAAGGATAGCATGTGGGAAGCAATGATGAGAATGTCAGCGAATTTGAAGAGGATTTTCTGAAACCCGGCACTCCAAACGGTGGCTCCGCATTTGCTGCTGCAATCTTCGCAGCCTGTTTCGTAGCTGCGACAGTCTCGTCGGCCGAACAGCCCACACTACTGAATCCGCAGGCACAAGGATTCGGACCGGCCTCGGAACCGGGTCCTTTCGGGATCAACTGGGTGCTGGAAACGCCGCAGGCCGGCTCGGGCGAGATTATCCAGGCTGGCGGCGGGGTTCTTTGCCTGAAACTCAAGGGTGATGCAAACGACCTGTTCGTGCTTCGGCCCGCAGAGCCGATACCTGTTCCGGAGAGAACTCAGAGAATCAACATCTACACGTGCCTCGATCAGATTCCGTACCTGCGCTTTCAATGGCTGATCGAAGGCGCCGATGGCGTCGAGCGGCCGTTTCAAGCGGATCTCGGCGCAGGAATCCACTGGCGCAAGACGTCCAGTGTCTGGGTAGGCGGCTTGCGAAATTCATTTCCCGGCATAGGCAACGCAGCACCCGGCGGCGGACCCATGGGGCCCAGTGCGATCACAGGGCTTCGAGTGATTCTTGCCGATAAGACAAACGGTCAATGTTTCTTGCGTGATGCCGAGGCCGACACCGTGGACTACCTGAACCACGTCCGCTGGCAGATGTACCTGGGTCCTGAAGACGTTACGGGGTGGAGCAACTTGCGCGGGCTGAATCCGTACGGGCCCGGCAAGACGCAGATTCCGGTCGATCTCGTAATCCAGGAGCCCGGGGAGTATCACCTTGGATGGTCGGTTCGAGATGTCTACCAGGGGCCCGTGGTCATGGCTGGTTCCAGAGATCTGGTGTGGACACGGCCCGGCCTGGAGCAGGCGTACGGGGAGCGGGTCGAACTGGACTTGAAACGGACCGGCACCTACTGGATCGAGCTGCGGGCTTGGCGACCCGACGGTACCCTTGCCGGAGAGAGGAGCGTCCGGGTGGCTGTGGTCCGAGGCGAATCCGGCGCACCCGATCCTGTGAACTGGAGAGTGTTGCCACGCCTGAACGACGCTCGGGACGTGGGCATTCTCCGGCTGGACACGGGGCAGGAGAATCACATCTATCCGGCCCAGGATGAGGTCGCGCTTCTGGCAAGAATCGTCCCTCACGGAGAAAGAGCACTTCCTGATGGAGCGGAGCTGAGGATGGTCGTTCGCAAAAATCTCCGCATTGACGCCTTACCCGGCCAGGTTCTCGATGAGCAGGTGTTTCCCATCGAGACAGCCGCCGGTCCTCTTGATCTGCAATGGCCATGGAAGGTTAAGGACAAGGGAGACGCCTATTTCCTTATTGCGGAACTGGTCAACGGCGAGCAGGTGCTGGATCGCCGGAAGCTGAAATTCGCCGTCCGCGATGTGCAGGGGGCGGAGAGAAAGACGCCAATGAGCCAGCCGGTCCTCAGCGACTTTGCTGACGGTGGAAAACGCCTGATGACCACGGGCGACAACGGAACGTGGACAGACCCGGCATGGGGGCCTTTTCTTGAAGTGTATGACAAAGCATGTACGGGATGGAAGGAGGTTGGCCTCACCGGGATAAAGATGCTTCTTCAGCCGTGGGAAATCGCACCGCTGCCCGGATTTTTGCGAACACTCAATATCGACGAGCGGCTGACGATCGCCCGCAAGCACGGGTTGACCGCCGTGCTCGCACCGACACCGACGAACCATCGGTGGGATCCGGAGTGGCTGCCTTGGGCGTGCCAGGAGGACTTCCAGGGGCTTACGCAGTGGCGCCAGGAAATCTGGAATTCCGAGTACTATCCCGACCACAGTGACCCCGTCTACCGGGACTTTGTGCGGCGGAACCTCACGGACGTCTATTCTCACATCCGGAACGATATGGATGTCGTGGCATGGAACTACCAGACAGACATCTTCTTCGTAGATCACGGTGGGGGTCTCGCCGGGTATTCGGTTTCATCCCAGGCGTCCTTTCGTCGCTTTCTGCGGGAGAAGCTGAAGCTGTCGTTGAGCCAGGTGAATGAGCGCTATGGTTCTGAATACGCGTCGTGGGGTGACGTGATGATTCCCATGCCCGAATTGGACCGGGAGGCATGGAACAAGACGAACTACGCCCGCGACGTGATGGCCTTTAAGAACGAAGTGGTTCGCGAGTTCTATATGGACCTCTTTACCAGAACACTTCGAGCCGAAGGGGACACCCGGCCCACGTCCTTCTATCATCCGTACTGGGGAATCGATGAGGACTACTATTCGAGGGAGGTGTTCGCAAGCGGTGGATACGCCAGTACCGGACATGGAGATACCCCGGTAAAATGCGTTCATTACGCGGACCGCGCATTTCTGAACAACAGCATCTGGCAGGCGGAATACCAGGCGATCGTCCCCGGACCGAAGCAGGGAAAGTGGGACGCCGATACAATCGTCGCGGGCATGCTGCTGTTCGGCGGGGCAAGCATGCACTTGAACATGTTCTACAACGTATTGCACCCTCAACACCAAACGCCGACCGTTTCAGCAGGATTGGAACGACAGAGGATATGGAGCGGCGTACTGGCGGAAATGGCCACCGCGGTAATCCCGAAAATCAACTTTGCCGGCTATGAGGATGAGTCTCTCTATTCCCTGTTCCGGTACCGGGCCCAGGTTCCGAATCACATGCTGCGTGACTATTACCCGCAGGAATCATGGGATGACCGCACCTGCCTGATCCTTACGAACCCTGAAATCAGCCCGGAAGGGCTTCGGAAAGTGAAAGCCTTTGTAAGACGGGGTGGCCGTCTGGTGTTCCTGGATCCCGCGGCGGCAAGCCGCTTCACCGGCGAAAGCGGCGACCCCACAGGCCTGCTTTCCTTTCTCGGTTGGGGCGGCACAGTCGAAACCCGAGATCCCGGGCAGGACGAAGTGGAAGCGACAAGCGAACAAACTCTGTTTGTCCGGGAGAAGATTCTGCGCCTCCTGGGCCGCCCCCCGGAACAGGTGGAGATCCCCGCTGGAGCGAAGGTTGAGGCCCGGTTCCAAACCGGGCAGCCGGCCGTTGTACGCTTCTCCCACGGCAATGGGGAGGTCCTGGTCTTCGTTCGTCCACTGAATGTCGCATACTACATGACGAGGGCAGACCCTCTCTTTATCGATGATCTTCTCACCTGGACGGGTTCGAAACGCTGGGTGCAAGTCCATCCCAACACGGGCGAGTATGTCACCAACTATCTGCGCTCGGGCGAAACGCGATACCTGGCGCTTCATCGAGAGGTTCCCGAAAAGCAACACGGTTTTCTGTGGTGGGCGAAGACAGATATGAAATCCAGTCCTGAACCCGTCAAGACACGGCTGTCCGCCTTCCATCTGCCCGCCGGCCGCTACAGGGTTACCCGCCTTGGCCCGGAAGGCGCCGAGCCCGGGGAGATGACTCGCGAACAACTGGAAGCAGGCATCGAAACAGAGATCGGCTGGGCGCAGTTGATCGTGTGGCGACTTGATCCGATTCAGCGGTAGATTGTCCGCACGATCCGCGCCCGGTGCATGTGTTTTGGGATTGAATCACGGAGCGAGATGCGCTTGTCTGCCAATAAGCCATGTACACTTTTCAGCTGACCAGTCCGAACCAGGGGGCCTACCTCGAGATCGACCGGCCCGTGCCCGGGGAGGACGAAGTTCTGATCCGCGTCCACCGGGCGGGGTTGTGCGGGACCGACGTGGAGATGTGGCGCGGGACGATGCCTTACTTCAAGCTGGGCTGGGCGCAGTATCCGGTCGTGCTCGGGCACGAGTGGTCCGGGACGGTGGTGGAGGCAGGGAGCAGGGTCGAAGACTTCCAGGCCGGCGACCCTGTCACCGGCGATGTCAGCATCGGTTGTGGTCGCTGTGTGAACTGCATGCGAGGCCTGTACAACATCTGCATGGTGAAGCGGGAGGTTGGACTCTGCCGAGGGAAGCAGGGGGCATTCGCGCAGTACCTGACCATGCCCGCCCGCCACACCTACCGGCTGCCGGACGGCGTGGACCTCGACGACGGCGCGCTGGTCGAGCCGGCCGCCACGGTGGTGAAGGCGATCCGCAAAGTCGGGTTCGAGCCGGGCGCGACGGTTCTGGTGGCGGGAGACGGTCCGATCGGCCTGCTGGCGATGCAGGCGGCGATCGCCTACGGCGCGGGCTGGGTGGTGATGAGCGGCGCGAGCCCCTCGAAACTGGACCTGGCTCGTCAACTCGGCGCACACGCGGCAATCGACGTGACGCGGGAGGATCCGGTGACGTTCATCAACGATCACACCCGGGGCGTCGGCGTGGATTACGCCATCGAGGCAAGCGGCCATCCGGCCGCATTGAAGCAGTGCCTGGAGGCGACCCGCCAGGGCGGAACGGTGTCGGTGGTCGGCATCTACGAGCAGCCGATCGACGGCCTCGACATGGGCATGGTCGTCGTGCGCGATCTGACGCTCTGTTGCTCCGTCGCCAGCCCGAACGCGTTCGAGCCGACGTTACGTTGGATGGCGGCGGGCAAGATCAAAACAAAACCTCTGGTGACGCACGTGCTCGACCTCGCGGAAGCCCCAAAAGCGCTCGAAATCCAGCAGACCCAGCCCAAGGAACGGATCAAGATCCACCTGCGTCCACCGGTGAATGAATGATGGCTGAGTTAGAGCGAACCGAGCGTGAACTTCAAGTCACGCTGGCCAACGGCTTCGAGATTGATTTCAAGATCGCCAACGGCAACCTGCTGGGGATCGGCAGGGTGTGCTATCGGGGTCGCGACCTGCGCAATCCGGATTACACCATCCGCCCGTTTCTGAAGAGCATCGATGGGCAGGTCTTCGAACAGTTCCGGTTGGTCGATGCACAGGCAGAGGGGGGCACCGTTCGAATTACGACAGAGGTGATCCCCCGCCTGGCCGCCGAGCTGGAATGGCAGGACACGTTCAATCGCCAGTTCGTGACGATGCCGCGTCCCGAAGAGTTCGCCGTCCCGGCCGAACTCGTTTGGGAAATGGAGGAATACTCACAGAGCGTATACGGGAAGGAGGTGCCGGGGTTCACCTATTCGTTTTGCCTCAGCAGCGACGCGGAGTTCCACACCTACATCGAGCAGGGCACCTGGGAGATTGATCAACTGGCGGCGCCGGTTACGGTGATCGCGGCTCGGGCCGGCGGCGTCCCCTGGGAGGCGCGCGTGGGTGCAGGTGACCTGTTCTACACGCACGAGGGGATCGATTTCGGGCCGGGGGAGAACTCTTCCATCCAGTTGCGGGAGGGGTTGACCATCCCCGAGGAAACCGTCGTCTGGCAAATGATGCCGCGCGGTTCGGGCAGCCAGGTGTTCGATTTCCAGGCCGGCGGCGCCGGGTGGCTGGCGATGTACAACCCGGTTCCCGGTTACATCCAGGCCTGCATGCGCAAGGAGCCGGCCGCACCGGTCATCGCTCACCTGGAACGTCATTTTTTCCCGCGTCGTAAGGGAGTCGAGAGCGGGAAGAAAGTCGTGCTGGCCCATTTCCCCGAAGGCGGAATGAGCCTGGAGGAGATTCGCGACGACTGGAGCGATGTCTTCGATACGGTCAACAACCTGTGGCGGGGACACTTCCACTACCCGGAGGATCACCCGGACACGGCCTACTCGCCCAACATGTGGATGGGCACGCTCGAGGCCGAGCCTCTTGCGTATCGCCGGGTGTTGGACATGATACCCATCCTGGCCACGTACGGGGTCCGGCGGCTCTATTCGGGCCAATGGTGGAAGAGCCACTTCACCGAAGGCGTGTCGGACCACAACTGCTGCCACATCCTGGAGTACACCAAGTCGGAAAAGCACGGCGGAAACGCCCTCCTGAAAGAGTTCTGCGACGTCGCCCACCGCCATGGCATGGAGGTGTACGTGTGGTTTCTCGGCATGGTCTCCCGCGAATCGCCGATGCACGCCGGGCATCCCGATTGGGTGTGCCTGGATCGGAACGGGAAGCCGACGATGGGCATCGAGTACCCGACGCTCTGCTGCATGGATTACAATTCCGGCTGGGCCGACTACTTCGCCGAGCGCGTGCTCGCGATTCAGGAGAAGTGCGGCATCGACGGCATCTTCATCGACAGCTACCACAACCTGAACTTCCAGCCGATCAACTACGCCGACGAGAAACTCCGCACCAATATGCCTGCCCTTGTGGAGTGGCAGCGCCGTCTCCGCAAAGCGGGGCTGGGCATCAAGATCGAGACCCAGGGCATCTTCGGCACGTCATTGAACTGGTTGGCCCGCGGC
>CAZTAB010000061.1:0-2294 GCA_964611475.1 uncultured Verrucomicrobiota bacterium
GGAAAAAGTTCGTATTCCCGACCGGATCCCCGTTCAAATCCTCACGCTTTCCGAAACTCAGACCCGTAAAAACCTTGGCCATCTCAGTAATCACGGGATTGTCGTAGGTTGCGATCGGAAGGCCATTCGTTCCAAGCTTGACCGTGCCGTCTAGATGAAGGTGCACCAGACCAAACGACATCAACTGCATGACCTCCCGCGCATAGTTTTCATCCGGGCTGGCAACCACCTCCCCGATACAGTTGGTGGTCTCCTTCCGGTTTCTAAGCTGGCTCAGGTAGAACCCCATAACCGGACTATACGTCACGTCTTCAATCAGCCCGCGATAGGTGCCAAACGCATTGGTGGCGATCATGTCATAGTAGTTCGCCATCGCCTCATGCCGGTTTCTCAGGGCCGCCGCGGAGTCAGAGGTTACGAAAATCTGGCTAAGGGCAAAGGTGGCCCGCTGCCGGAACTGATCCCGTCCATTCACCGCATGCTGCCACCAGCCCCAGCGGCGGTGGTTCCGATGATTCGTGTTGGTATCTTGGTTGAACGACGCCTTGGTGTACGAAAGCAACACGCTCTGCGGCATCTGCACCGGGTTCATCTGCCGATCGATCCACTCTTCCATCCCTGCAATGCGGTTGGTTGCATTTCCAATCGAGGGGTCGGCGATCAGGGCCCTAAGTCCGTCGATATCCTCCTGCCGGGGCCCGTACGTAGCCTGCGAAAGGAAGCGGACGATGTCCCGGTCCAGTTCCTCGCCGGTAAGCACCTCGAGGGGCGGTGGATGGGGCGGGATCTGTAGCTCCGTAGAACCCGAGGTGAACGCATAATCCCCCCGGACTTCACCGGCCGGATACCGGGATGAGTGAACATTCACGTAAATCTGTCCTGCGTAGAGGGCGTCCAGCACCTGCTGATCCGCAACCAAAAACTGCGCAGCCCGGATGCCCCATGCGTGGCCCGTGACCTGCCCCAGCGGGAGGCTTTCAATGCCCGGCCCCGACACAGGATTCGAAATATGGATGTGCACCGCAACCTGGGGAGTGGTCAAGCCGCTGAAACTCAGATTCACCAGGCCCAAATCGTTGTCCCCCTGTAAAAGAACGGTGGAAATGCCACTGCCGTAGGTGACCGCTCCCGCTTCGGGCCCGAGGTACGCGACAAACAGCTTTTCATTACCCGCGACAGGCACTGCATCGTTGATGCGCACCATGGCACCCGGATCGGCTCCCGCGGTGAGGGCCGGGCCGGGAGCCAAGTGAATCACCAAGGACTCAGGCACCTCATTCTCCGCATCACTCACCGGATCGATCCAGAGGTCCACACTGGCGACATTCTCAGGAATCTTGACCGACCCGTTCAGGTCCATTTCGTGAGGAATTGCCATGTCGTCGTCCAGCACCAGGGTTGGCGAAACACAAGTCGCACCGGCCGACAGGGCAGGGGCTACACTCTCCTGGAAGATCCGGCGCGGCTCAACCACCCGGTGCTTCACCGTGTAGTCATTGGGAGATGCGGACCCCCTCCTTGGATCCGGATCACCGCTGAAGCCGAAATAGACGGTCAGCGGCATGTTGCCGGAGCGTGTGATGCAAAGTCTTCCACCCCGGCCCTCCTTCTCGTAGGCATTGGCATCCAGCACGGTTGTCCTTGCCGTTAGAAGACTGGTCAACGTATCCAAATCATCGTACCCGTCAGCGGCACTCTGCCTGAAAAGCGGATTGAATTTCGGGATCTGCAGCTCATCCCAGTCCGGTATCCCGTCCCCATCACTGTCCGCGTCCATCACCCGGACCCGAAAATGGGCCTCTCTCACGCCCGCCAGCACCGTGCTGGGCAATGCCACCAACAAGGAGGCGCCCTTCGCCAACATCCGCCCGGAAACCGGCTTCCAGGCAACTCCGCCCAGACTGGAAAGTCCTTCAATCCAGTACGCCTTGCCTGCCTGTGAAGCGATGGTCAACACGATGCCCTGACCTGCGCCACTCCCGCCATGCACCGCAGCATCAGCCAGAGCGCCTGCCTGTATTTTCCGCACACTCATCAGGGAAAGCGCATCAAACGGATCGGTCCCCGCAACGAATTCCGTCCAGTTGCTATTGCCATCCCCGTCCCTGTCTCCCGTTGGCGGCAATCCAGATGCTTTGTGCTTTTGCTCCCAGATGTCTCCGTACCCGTTTCCGTTGAGATCGACGATTGCAGTTGCTGCGACAGCCGAGGCGATGTACAGCGCCGTTGCCGTGATGACTAAGGCGAAAACGGCACCGGAAAGGTGAGGGGGTAAATCTTCCATGGCGCGGTCC
>CAZTAB010000062.1:0-9679 GCA_964611475.1 uncultured Verrucomicrobiota bacterium
AGGCTTGATCTCATCCACCCGGACATTCAGGCTAGGAAGAGCATGCTTTATCGCAGACTGGGAAAGACCAACCTGCAGGTCTCGGAACTCGCCTTCGGCGCGGCTCGAGGGTTCAGCGAAAATTTGGATGCATTCCATTCCAACGTTCGGACAATCTTCGAAGCAGGGGTAAACTTCGTGGATACGGCCGCCGGGTATGGCGACAGCGAGGAGGCGCTCGGCAAAATCCTCCCGGATTACGATGACGTCATCGTGGAAACCAAGTACTGCCCGTACGAATCGTTCGCGCCAGAAGCGCGGTATACCGGCTCACCACAGGCATTGATCGCATCGGCCGAGGCCAGTCTCCGCCGACTACGGCGGGAGCGCCTGGACATTTTCCTCGGCCACGGAATCCGCACGCTCGAAACCCTCGATCGCTTCATGACCGACGGTTGTTATGATGCAATGCTCCGGCTCCGCGACGAGGGAAAGGTCCGTTACATCGGCATCAGCGAACTTTCTGAAAAAGACGGAACACACGAGATCCAGAAACGCGCAGTTCCCGACGAAACCAAAGACGTCATCAAGCTCACCCTGAACCTGCTGCTGCAGACCGCGGCCGAAACCGTGCTGCCCCTGTGCAAGCAACGCGATGTTGGCACCGTGGTCATGATGGCCCTCAATCAGCCCTCACCGGAATCCGGGCTCGTAAGCGTGCAGGCGGCCCTGGAATGCGTTCGCCGACACATAAAGAAAGGACATCTCCCCGACCACCCTAAGTACCGGAGCCCGGATCTGTTCGACTTCCTCAAACCATACTCCGTTCCAGAGGCCGCCCTCCGATACGTGCTCGCTCATGATGTCACCTGCTGTTGCGTGGGCATGAGTAATTCATCCCGGCTGGCGGAAAATCTTCGCATTCTCGACCCTCCTTATCTCGACGAGGACAAGCTGGGCACGCTTCGGAACCTCTTTGGCGGCATTCGGTCGCAGGTTCAGTGAAACGATCGAGAGCGGGCTGCAGACAGGGCTTCCTCGAGGAAAAACTGGATGGGGACGAACCCCTGATGGACAAGAGGCACCCCGACACCCACGAAACGGGGGCGATGTAATTCGCCAATGCAACCGGGCAAAAAAGTCTCCCCTCTATCTGGCGACAGACCCCGAACAAAGGGCACACAACCCCCTCTCGACCCTAAGCGGGGTTCCGCCGAGCAAACCTCGGCCTCCACTTCATGGCGCAGACCTTCCGCCTGAAGATCCCGGCCCCAGTCGTGCGCATGCGGGCGGACCGGCACAGATTGGGTTCCGGTTGTGGCCTGTGCCGCAGGCCCTTTGGCCCTTTTCCCTCATCTCGGCCTGTGCCTGAATAAACCCTTGGCGAATGCCCACTCTCCATCGAAAAAAATCCAGCGACTCCGTGCCCAAATCCAGCACCACAACGGGCTCTATTATCTCGACGCGACGCCTGATATCTCCGACCGCGAGTACGATGGGCTACTCTAGGAACTCGAGGACCTAGAGGCCCAACATCCGGAGCACATCACTCCGGACTCACCCACCCAGCGTGTGGGTGGTGAAACCATCGACGGCTTTCAATCAGTCAAGCACAGCGTGCCCATGATGAGCCTGACGAACACATACAGCAGGGAAGAACTGGTCGAGTTTGACGACCGGGTCAACAAACTCCTTGAAGGCCGACCGTACACCTACCTTCTTGAGCCAAAAATCGATGGCGTTGCCATTTCCCTCCGGTATGAAGAGGGCGTACTTGCCCTCGGCACCACCCGCGGCGACGGGGCGACCGGGGACGACATCACCGCAAACCTAAAAACGATTCGATCCATTCCTCTCCGGCTCAATGCCGCGCCTCCGCCCGCGGTGGTCGAAGTACGCGGAGAGGTGTACATGGCAAAGGAAGGGTTCGCCGGGCTAAATGAGGCCCGCCAGGAGGCCGGGCTGGATACGTTCGCAAATCCGCGCAACTCGACGGCCGGGTCGCTGAAGCTCCTCAATCCGCAGGAAGTCGCACGCAGACCACTTGATGCCATTTTCTACGCTTCCGGCGAACTCATTGGCTTCGAATGCGACACTCACGAAGCCTGGCTGCAACAGCTCAAGGCATGGGGTCTTCGGAGTCCGGCACGGACATGGAAGGGGCAATCCATCGGGGAGATTCTCGATGCGCTCGACGAACTGGAGCAGGCGGGCCATGACTTCGAATTTGAAATGGACGGTGGCGTGGTAAAGATCAACGCGCGCCCGTACTACGACGAACTGGGCGCCACATCCAAGAGCCCCCGCTGGGCTGCCGCCTTCAAGTTCGAGCCGGAGCAGGCCGCGACATTACTCATGGACATTTCCGTCCAGGTCGGACGCACCGGCGTCCTGACTCCGGTGGCCGAGTTAAAGCCCGTGTTCGTCAGCGGAACAACGGTAAGCCGGGCGACGCTTCACAACCAGGATGAGATTGACCGCCTGGATATTCGTATCGGGGACCAAGTACTCATTGCGAAGGCAGGCGAAATTATTCCGGCCGTCGTCGGGGTCACCAAAGAGGCCCGAACCGGAAAGGAAACGTATTTTCAATTGCCCAATCACTGCCCGGCCTGCGGCTCGCCCACCGTACGGAGGGAGGGAGAAGTTGCTCTGCGCTGCGAGAACGGTTTATGCCCGGCCCAGGTCACAAGCGCAATTCGTCACTTCGCTGCACGTGGCGCGATGGACATCGAGGGGCTGGGCGAATCCCTTGTCTCACAGCTCGTAGACAACAGCCTGGTGAAAACACCGGCGGACCTCTACGGCCTGCAACTGGAGGATGTCGCCGCATTGGAACGCATGGGCGAAAAATCCGCCCGGAATTTTCTCGATGGGGTCGAGGCAAGCAAGAACCGCGACTTCTGGCGAATAATCTTCGCCCTGGGAATCCGACATGTAGGAACACAGTCGGCGCAGGTACTCGAGAAGCACTACGGATCGATCGATGACTTGCTCAATGCCTCGGCTGAGGATCTCGAGGACGTGCCGGACATCGGGCCTATTGTCGCCGAAAGTATCCACAAGTCGCTGCGCAACGCCCAGAACCGGGCAATCATTGAGCGCCTACGGGACGCCGGAGTGAAAATGACGCGAACCTCAATCCAGCCTGCAGCCATCAGCGGGGGCGGGGCCGCAGGGAAAACCTTCGTTCTCACGGGAACGCTGCCCACACTCAAACGCGGCGAGGCAGCTGAACGGATCCATCAGGCGGGAGGCACCGTCAGTTCCAGCGTGTCGAGCAAGACCGACTACGTCGTGGCAGGGGAAAAAGCCGGCTCCAAGCGGGAAAAGGCGGAGAAGCTCGGCGTGAAGATCGTGAACGAGAAGCAATTACGGGAATTGCTGAACAGCTGACTCCGGATCCAAGCAGGTGGACGCCGGACATTGCTTCCCCAGTCGGTGTGCTGCCGGACACATAGACTTGGCCCCCCACGGCGCCAACACGCGACATGAAAGGGATCAAACACCCACCATACACCTCACTGAGCGTTCCCGCCTTCCTCTTTCGGCCCGTACAGGAAACAGCGACTGGTGCCCCCGGGCACTTCAAAAGATGGAACATCTTTCTTGTCGCAGAGTCCCAGCCTCTTCAGGCAGCGGGCATGAAACCGGCAACCGGAGGGAGGATTCATGGGAGACGGGACATCGCCCTCCAGCGAAATCAATTCGCGCTGGTCCGGATCAAGGCTGGGCGCGGAACGCAATAGCGCCTCTGTATACGGGTGCCTCGGATGTTCAAAGAGTGTCGCGGCATCATTTTCCTCCACGATCTGGCCCTGGTACATGACCGCAACACGGTCCGCCAGATATTCCACCACGCTCAAATCGTGCGTGATGAAAAGGTAGGTCAGGCCCATTTCCTGTTGCAAGGACTTCAGCAGATTAAGGATGGAAGCCTGCACCGACACGTCCAGAGCGGATGTGGCCTCGTCGCAGACGATGAAGTCGGGCTCCACGGCCAATGCACGGGCAATGCAGAGCCGCTGACGCTGCCCGCCTGAGAACTCGTGTGGATACCGCATCATGGCCTCACGGCCGAGACCCACCCGGTCCAGCGTCGACTCGACCCGCTGCCGGATATCGCTCTCACCCTTTGCCAAACCGAAGCTGCGAATTCCCTCGCCCACGATGTCGTATGCCAGCATCCGGGGGTCCAACGAATTAGCGGGATCCTGAAAAATGATCTGAAAGCGTTTTCGCAGGGGGCGCAGTGGCTTTGTCCCCAATGCCAGAAGATCCTCTCCATCGAAGCGAATCGATCCGGAGCGCGGCTCAACCAACCGGAGAATGCTTTTCCCAACCGTAGTTTTTCCGCAACCGGATTCTCCGACAAGGGCAAGGGTCCCGCCCCGAGGAATGGCGAAAGAGACCCCGTCAACGGCTCGAACCCATGCATGCACGCGCTGAAAAACACCCTTCCGAACCGGGAACCAAGTCTTCAGGTTCTCTATTTCGATGAGCGGAGCTTCAGGCACGGGAATTCCCCTCGTAAAGCAGGCATGCTGCCTCGTGATCGGCACCAACCTCGAACAACGCCGGATCCGTCGTGCGACACGGTTCGAAGCAGGAGGAGCAACGGTCCGCGAAACGACAATGGTCAGGGAAGGCCGTTGCGGGCGGAACTCGGCCTTCGATTTCCTCCAGCTTGCTTCCCCGCATTTGCGCCCCGGGAATGGCCTTGAGGAGAAGCTGTGTGTACGGATGCTTTGGATTCGAAAAGAGGGTCCGGCGCTCCGCCTGCTCCACAATGCGACCGGCATACATGACCATCACCCTGTCCGCGACCTGATTGACGACCCTCAGGTTATGTGTAATCAGGAGCACGGCCATGTTACGCTCTTCCTGGAGATTCTGAATAAGTTTCAGGATTTGGGCCTGGATGGTCACATCTAGCGCGGTGGTCGGCTCGTCTGCGATCAGGAACTCGGGATTGCAGGCAAGCGCCATTGCGATCATTACGCGCTGCTTCATGCCCCCCGACAACTGGTGGGGAAACGCATGACAGCGCGCTTCCGGGTTGGGAATGCCGACTTCTCCGAACAACTCGGAAACCTTTCGCTCGGCATCGTGCCGGTTCATGCCCTGGTGAATCTCAAGAGCCTCGCTCACTTGCCGGCCGACCGTAAACACCGGGTGCAGGCTGGTTCCCGGCTCCTGGAAAATCATCGAAATTTCGTTACCCCGGACATCCCGGCGCTTATCCACGCTCATTTTCAGGATGTCCTCGCCCTCGTAAAGGATCTCGCCGGTCGGGTGAACGGCATTTCGGGGAAGCAGCTGCATCACGCTGAAAGCGGTGACGGACTTGCCGCAACCCGACTCCCCCACAAGGCAGACCGTCTCACCCCGCTGGATGCGGAACGAAACTCCGTCCACCGCCCTCGCCAAGCGCCCACCGGGCAGGAGAAAATGGGATCGCAGGTCTTTGATCTCAAGCATATCGGGAACAAACATCGGGGTACAGGGCACAACTGCTCGGTCGCAGGGTTTCTGGCCCTCTGGGCAAAAATCCAGAGGAGACCGGAGCCAGGCAAGCAAACCCGCTCACATCATCCAAGAATGAAGCCGGACACCTCCTCGAACATCCCCCCCTGAAACACAAAATCCAAAACCCGGACACTATACCCATCTCCTATTCATTCGCCGAGATCCGCGGATCCAGGGCGTCACGTATCGCATCCCCAACCACGTTCATGGACAACACCAGTGCAAAGAGAGCCGCGGAAGCGGACATCAGATTCCACCAGATTGGAGGCTCCCGGGCAATTTCACCGCGCGCCTGGTCGATCATAGCACCCCAGCTGTGATCGAGCCCGATCCCAATATAGGACAGCACGGCCTCCGTCAGCACAAGCCCGCTGAATGCCAGCACGGCAGTGATGATAACAATGTGCATCAGGTTGGGGATGATGTGGCGAAAAATGATCCGCACTTTCGACACGCCGAGGCAGGTTGCCGCCTGGACATACTCCAATTCCCGGAGCTTCAGCGTTTCGGCGCGAACCAGGCGGCACAGGCCGATCCAACCAGTCACACCGAGCCCGAGACAGATCAGAAGCAGGCGGTTCTTTCCCTCGGGATCCGCAAACGACGCCACCAGGGCAAACAGGAACAGGATGCTTGGGATCGACGCAATCGTCGTATAGGCGTAGACGACAACATCATCGGTCCTGCCCCCGAAGAAGCCTGCGGACACACCGAACAGCAGGGCCAGAGGAATCGCGAACAAAAGGGGCAGCGTGCCGATCACGACGGCCGGCTTGCATCCCTTCAGGATCCTGTACAGCGTGTCGTGACCGGTCTGCGTCGTTCCCAGGAGATGTCGATATTTCAGTTTGCGGTCCTCATCCACGAACTCGCTGCGGGCGAGGGGCGAGGAATAACTGTCTTCCCCATACGCGTACTCCGGCACGCCTGCGATTGCCGAGAACATGCGGTCGAATACCGAGCGGGGTTGGCCCGCCTGAAGAGCATACATGCTGGGGACATCACCGGGCTCGGATTTCCAGCTGATCGAATCAGCCAGCGCAATGAATACGAAGCCGCAGATCACGATGAGCGAGCACACAACCCAACCCCTCCTGAAAATCGCACGAATTCGGGAGCCCCAGAACGAGTGCAGAAGAACCTTCCACAGCGCCCACACCGCGAGCAGGAGAAGAGCCGATGCAACAACACTGTGCCTGACATGAGGATCTAAACTTTCCATGAACCGATGATCCCTACTGCAGCCTCACCCTTGGATCCACGAGGGTATAACTAATATCCGTCACCAGGTTCGCGACAATGAACAACAAGGCACTGATGTAGACGATGGCAGCCGTGGTTCGGAAATCATTGTTCTGGATGGCTTCCACCGCCAGGCGGCCAAGCCCAGGGATACCGAAAAACGATTCCGTCAGGAGGGCTCCGAGAAAAAGAAACGGTATCGCCATAACAACGCCGGTAAGAACGGGTATCATGGCATTCTTCAGAAGGTGCTTAAACAGGATAGAGGCATCGCCTACGCCCTTGGCCCGGGCCGTCCGGATATAATCACTGTTGATCTCGTTGACCATGATCGTCCGGTAAAACCTCACATCGTTACCGATGCCGGCCACAACCCCCACCAGCCAGGGAAGAATCAGGAAATGCGTCATGTGCCGCGGCGACCACCCGGAAATGGGATACCACCGAAGAACCTTGCCTAGGTAGTATTGGCCCCCGATGATATAGACAAAGAAAACGATACTCATCCCGACAACGCACAACACAAGGGCGGAACGGTCCACGTACGTGCCCCGAAACAGCGCAACCACCAGGGAAACGGAAATGGAGACGAAAAGCCCCACGACAAAGACCGGGACGGTCAAGGCAAGGCTCGGGCCCATCCCTTTCCTGATCTTGTACGTGATCGGGATGTCGTCCAGGTCCGACTTCCCGAAGTCGAACCGAAGCGTGTCCCAATAGTACTGTACGAACCGCGTCTGGCTAATCTTCCCGAATCCCGTCGCGGAGGAATTGAAGAACTTCGGCAACCCGTAGCCATGGTCTTCGATCCACTGCAGGATTTGCTCCTCGCGCGCCTTGTCCCCCAGCGCCTTTTTGGCGATAAATTCCGGCTTCGCGAACGAAAAGAAGAGGAGAAAGAGGATAAATAGAACCCCGAGCACGGTAAAAAGGCCCAGCACCAGCCTTCGGATCGAATAGGCAAGCACCTAGCGCCTCTCCTTCCGAATGGTAATGATGGCCGGAACCAGAAATCCAACGACCACTGCGAACAAAAGTAACACCGGCCAGCGGATCGGGCGATTCCAGGCCCCGCGCGCCTTCGCCCGCTGTGCCGTTTCGATGTCGATGTACTTGACCGCGGACAGGCTCAGGGGATGCGGCTTCATGGCTTTGAGCCACTGGTGGTACAACAGGTAGCTCACGCTGTGAAGGTTCGGGATCCACGGGCACTCTTCCTGCAGAATCAGCGTTGACTCGTTGATCAGTTCCCCGCGGGATCGCGTGACTTTCGCTTCCTGCCCCGTCTCCTCGTCGATTTCCATCCATGTGGCGGAACCATCGTTGGACAGGTTCTCCATCTTCTTGAACAGGAAATCGTATGCTCCGTTTTCAAACTGGGCGCTGTTCGGATTATGGTCCCCATGCCGCTTGGAGTTGGGACCGTGCAAAAGGAACAGAAAATTTTCCGGGTCGGGGTAATCGGCGAGCCAGCCCCACGGAAAGATCTGGTAGTTTCCCTGCTGCATTTTTTCCTGGAACTTGTTGTAGTCCGTCGCGGCGAGACGGACATCCAGGCCAAGCCGATTCCAAGAATCGATAAAAAAACCAAAAATGACCCGGGTCCTTGTGTCGATGCTTCCGGTGTCAAACGTGAACTTCAGCGGCTGCCCCGTTCCGGGATCGATCCCGTTCCTGTATCCGGCCTCTTCCAGTAGCCGTGCGGCCTCCTTTAAATCAGGGTCAAATTCTCGGTAGGGGTTCCTGTACTCCGGGTCATACCCAAAAATACCTGGCGGCAGGGGGCTCTGTGCCGGTACGCCCAGATTGTTGTAGAAAATCCGGATGTATTCCCGGGCATCGATTGCCAGGGACATGGCCTGCCTGATCTTCTTCCGTTTTGCCAGCTCCGCCTCGCGATTTTCCTCCAGGGCCGCATCCTTGAATTGCAGGGGCGAACCGATGCCGTCATCCTGCATGTTGAACCCGATGTAGAAAACATCCAGGCCGAAATCCTTGACGAGCCGAACGCCCTTCTCTTCAATTTCCGGAGTCAGCTCGTCATTCTGAATCACTTTCTCAAAGCTCTCGCTCGGTATGGCGGAGCCGTCGTAGTACCCCTGCAAAAACTTGCTGAACCGGGACAGGCTCTCCCGCTCCAGGTTCCACTCCACCCGGTCGACCTGGGCCAGCATCCGCCCCGCGAACTCCTCCGACCAGAGGCCCCGCTTCACGTCCTCCGGACTACCCGGTTCCAAGGGAAAGCGCGTCACATCGGGAATCGCCCTGTCCCCAAGACCCCACCATTTTTCATTCCGAACCATGACGATCCTCGACTCGCGATCGAATTCCCCCCACTGGAACCGGTACGGGCCGGTGCCGACCGGCCGCATCCTGAAATCCATGGGAACCCCCTCCACGAACAGCCCACCCCGGCCATCGTAATAGTCTACTGCCTCCCAGGGAACCGCGCTAACGAAACGCATCGCGAGCCAGAACAGAATCTGCGGGTACGGTCTGGAAAGAATCAGGTCGAAAGTGGTGTCGCCCGTAACCTGAATTCCGTCAATGGCACCGGCCCGCTTGTACAAATCCACAACGGAGAGATGCACGTCCCGCTCAGGCGTGCCCCCATCGATCTGCTCCTGCCTCATTTCCTCCCGCAACACTTTCAATCTATCCCTGTACTCCGGGAACCCCTTGATATGGGAAAAAGATTGAAACACGGGGCAGTTCACCGATGGATCCGCCACCCGCTTGAAGACAAACTCGAAGTCGGAGGTCTTTAATTCTCGCCCTTTCCCCTCCGGGAAACACGGATCGTCGATGAAGTAGATTCCGGGGTGGATCTCGAAGCGATATCGGACCCCCGACGGCGCCCCATTCGCATCCAACAGGGTCTCCGCTTCGGGGACGCGCACGGCCAATTCCGGCATCAGTTCAACGGGCC
>CAZTAB010000063.1:0-9777 GCA_964611475.1 uncultured Verrucomicrobiota bacterium
GGGGCTGATCTGTCGGCCAATGCGCAGGTCCTGGAGGATACGCTCCGTGATTTTGGCATCGAGTGCAAGGTAACCAATGTCGAGCGCGGGCCGGTGGTGACCCGATACGAGGTCCTGCCCGCGGCGGGAGTGCGCGTGGAGCGAATCTCCGGGCTCAGCAACAATATTGGACTTGCGCTGAAAGCACTCAGCGTCCGTGTGCAGGCTCCAATCCCTGGCAAGGGTGTCGTCGGCATCGAGGTGCCCAATCGCCAGTCTGCCATGGTTCATCTCCGCGATTTGCTGGAGCAGCCCCAGTTCAGCGATGCGGGAGTTGGTCTGCCCCTGGCCCTGGGCAAGGACGTGGCGGGGCATGAGCTCATCGCCGACCTTGCCGGCATGCCTCACTTGCTGATTGCCGGTGCCACCGGCGCAGGGAAAACGGTGTGCATGAACTCGCTGCTGGCGGGTCTGCTGATGTCGCGGACCCCCGAGCAGATGCGGCTGATGCTGGTCGATCCAAAAATCGTTGAATTTGGCCCCTACAACGAACTCCCGCACTTGGTTGTTCCCGTGATCACGGATCCGAAGAAGGTGAGCCTTGGGTTGCGCTGGGCCATCAACGAGATGGAGAAGCGGTACAAGATTTTCGCGCGCGTCGGGGTTCGGAACATAAAGGACTACAACAATCGCCCCCGGGTACAGCAGACGGATCTCTTCGGGGAGGAGCCGGAGTCCGCCAAGGAAGACTCGGTACCCGATACGTTGCCCTATATCGTGATCGTCATCGACGAATTAGCCGACCTCATGCTGGTGGCCCAGGCGGAAATCGAGAACTCGATCGCCCGCCTGGCCCAGTTGTCCCGCGCCGTGGGCATTCACATGATCATTGCGACGCAGCGGCCGTCGGTGAACGTAATCACCGGAACGATCAAGGCCAATTTTCCCGCCCGGATTGCATTTCAGGTTGCGCAGAAGGTGGACAGCCGTACGATTCTGGACACGGTCGGTGCCGACAAGCTGCTGGGCAAGGGTGACATGCTTTACCTTCCGCCGGGCAGCAGCAAGCTTACTCGGGCACAAGGTGCGTTTACCTCGGACGAGGAAATCCGGAGCATTGTGGACTTTATCAAGGAGCAGGGAAACCCGGTCTATATCTCCGACATCAAGGACAAAATTGAGGGTAACAAGTGTGATCTTCCGGAGGCGGATGCCGATGACGAGTTGCTGGATTCCGCGGTCGAAATCATCCGGCAAACACGGCGCGCCTCGACATCCTCGCTTCAGCGCAGATTGCGGATCGGGTATACGCGTGCCGCCCGTCTGATGGACGTGCTGGAAGGTAAGGGGATCATCGGTCCTCCGCAGGGATCGGACCCGCGGGAGATCCTTATCGATCTCGATGGAGAGATTCCCCAAAACCAGACTGTGGTCGACTGATTCATGAGTTCTCTTGGTGCAACACTGGCGGCGGCGAGGGAGGCTCGGGGTGCTACGGCGTCCGAGGTCGCCGCTGCGACGAACATCAAGGTCCAGCACATCGAGGCCATTGAGCGCGACGACTTCGCCCCCTTTGCCGCGCCAGCCTACGCCAGGGGGTTCATTCGAATCTATGCCGATCACGTCGGAGTGGACCCTGGTCCGCTGGTCGCAGAGTATCGGGCCGCCCATGAGTCTCCCCCCGCCGTGTCGCCTCCGCGTGTGCTCAACCAGGCCAGCTTGGCAATGTCGGAGGAACCAGGCGCGGGTGGGGACGCGGCCTCGAACGATGCCGGAACGCCTGCGGGTTTCGAGCCGGGACTCGACACTCGATCTGTTGTTCGTGTCGCCATCGGGGTCTTTTGTATTGTTGTCGTGGTTCTTGTGCTGACGCATTTGTTCCGCGGAGACCGCGCTGATTCCTCCCGACCGGGCGCTGGGGATGCCGGCGAGACGGCAGGCGAGCCGCTCTTGATCGAGGGGCCTCCCCCCCCATACCTGGACCCGGGTGATGTGCCGTGAACGTGCCGAATGTCCTTACGCTCAGCCGTTTCGGGGTCGCCTTCGCGATTATGCCGCTTCTCCTGTGCCCGGTTCCGTTCGGGAAGTCTGCGGCTCTGGCCCTCTTTATCGTGGCGGCGGTAACGGACTATCTCGATGGACGGCTCGCGCGAAATGTCTATGGTATTACGCGGTTCGGGGCGCTGATGGATCCGGTGACCGACAAGGTCATGGTATGCGCTGCGTTCATCACTTTCGTTGAGCTGCATATTGTGAAAGCGGTTGTTGTCGTGGTGATCGTGGCCAGGGAATTCATGGTGACCGGTTTACGCCTCCTGGCGCTGAGCGAGGGAAAAGTGATATCCGCCGGCAGATGGGGGAAACACAAAGCGGTATGGCAGCTTGTCGCGATCATCCTGATTCTCTTGGGACTGGCCATTCGGGACGACCTGTTGCGGAATAGCGAGCCCGCAATTCTCCAGAGCTTCGAGGGATATTTCGTTTATGGCAGCCACATCGTTTCGATTGCAGTGGCTGTCATCACCGTGCTCTCCGGCATCATGTACCTCGTGGAGCACAAAAACCTGATGGCAAAGACGGATTCAGATGACGCTTGGTGAAAGCAAAGGGACGAGCCGCGGCGGCAAACCAGGTGCTTTTGCCGTCCTGCCTTTCCTTCGTATCGCATATCCTTGTTTTTCTCCGGGGTCGTACGATATTTTCGGCTGCTGGATAATCCTTGTAACAGTGGGGTAAGAATGAAGAAGAAGCTTTTTTTTGTTGGCTGTCTCCTGGCCGTGCTCGGCGTTCCTCTTGCAGCCGCTCAGGCGCCCCAGGTCTCGCCGGTTCTCCTCGAGGAGGCTCCGGAACCGATTCGGGATCAGATGTCGATGCGGGAGATCATCGAGACCGGTGGAATTCCTATGTACGTGCTCGGCGCCATGTCGATCGTCGGGCTCGCGCTCGTGAGCTACTTCCTTGTCGTGCTTCGAGAGGGGCAGGTTGTTCCCCGGAAGTTCATTCTTGCGCTGCGGGCGAAGCTGGAGGCTGGGAGTCTCGAGGATGCGCGTATGGAATGTGCGCGGGACGGTTCTCCCATTGCGGAGATCGCGGTGGCCGCCATTGAGCACAGCCGGTCCGCCGAGGAGACCACCCCGGAATTGATCAAGGAGGTCATCGAAGGGGAGGGCAGTCGACAGGCGAATTTCATTCAAAACCAGGTTCAGTACCTCCAGGACATCGCGGTCATCGCGCCCATGATCGGGTTGCTTGGCACCGTGCTGGGGATGCTGAAAGCCTTTAACGTCGTCGCTCTCGATGTGGCGAAGGCAAAACCGATGTTGTTGGCGGGCGGAGTTTCGCAGGCGCTCATTACCACCGCGGCGGGTCTCATGGTCGGGATCCCCGCCATGGTTGCCTACGCCTATTTCCGTGGTCGCTCCGCCAAGCTGGTGTCCGCGCTCGAGAGCTCTTCCGCCGGCCTGTTGACCCTGCTTATCCGGAAGCGCTCATCATGAAGTTCACCTCCGGCGCCCAGGCAGCGCGGGATGCAGGTGTTCAGCTGACCCCGATGCTGGACGTGGTGTTTCTGCTTCTCTGCTTCTTCATCACCACGCAGGTCTATTCGCAGTGGGAGACGGAAATCGACATCAAGTTGCCGACGGCAGTGACCGGGGACACCCCCCAGCGGCTGCCCGGCGAGATTATCGTGAATATCCAGGCAAACGGAGAGACGAGTGTAAATCAGCGGGTTTTGAATGAGGAGGAACTGAACGAATTGCTCGTGAGCCTGGCCGAACTCTACCCCGGGCAGCCGGTCAAGCTTCGTGCGGATAAGGCCGCACCGTACGAATACGTTATCCGCGTACTTGATCGCTGCCGGAAAGCGGATATCTGGAACATTGCATTCGCGACAATCGAGTCGGATTGATGAGGTCGTTTGCATCATTGCCTTCCAGGGCGTTTTTTTTGCCACTGATTTTCAGGGGCCACAGGGTGACAGGAAGCATTCTATCCAGGTGTTCGTCACCCCTTCTCCTTCCCGTTTTCCCGGCCCTGCTTCTCGTCTTGTCCTGTGCCGGTGTTTTTGCCGATGCCGCCAGCCAGCGTCAATTCGCTGATGGCCTCTATTCGCGGGGGCTCCATGAGTTGGCCCTGACCGAGTACGAGGCTTTACTTGGCGAATCACCGGACTTTTCTGGGCGGGACGCAGTGCTTTTCCGCCGCGCCGAATGTTTTCGGGAACTGGGCAAAAAGCGATTTGCGGAGGAGGCATACCGACGGGTGCTGAGGGAGCATCCCGGCAGTCCGTATCGATTTCGTGCCGAATTCCGCCGGGCTGAACTGTTTCTCGCCGGACAACAGTACGAGAAAGCCGAAAGCCTGTTCGCTGCGCTGGTCGCCAGCAATCCTCCCTCGGGCGTCATGGCGTCGAGCACGTACTTCCTGGGGTACGCCCGGGACCGGCTAGGCAAGGCGGTAGAGGCGGAGGATTCCTATCGTGAGGTTGTCGATCGGCATGCTGATTCCTCGTATTTTGCATACGCATCCCTGGCGCTAGCGCAACTCTGTTTTGCCGGGAACGGGCGCGATGCGGAAGCGGTTGAGCTGCTGCGAGCGCTGCAGAAGGAATCACCGACCGACCGGGTGGCGGCGGAAGCGCTGTTCCTCCTCGCGGATGCCGCCTACCGAGCGGACAATTACAGCGAAAGCGCCTCGCTGTATCAGTTGCTGATGGAGCGGTTCCCCGACGACCGCCGGGCGACCGAGTCGAAGTTGCAGGCTGCCTGGTCCCTGTACCGCGAAGGAAAACATGCCGACGCGCTGGAAATGGCCCGAGATGCCACGGAGGGTGTCGATGGGCCCCTCTCCGCGGATTGGCTGTACCTGCGCGCGAACGCCGAACGGAAAACCGGGGAGAAACGCGCGTCGATCGGCACCTATGACCGGTTGCTCGGCGCGTTTCCCGCCAACCGGGTCAGTGCCGGAGCCGCGTACGAGCAGTTGTTGCTGTTCTTCGGGGAGGGGGAGTACGAGAAAATATCCGAACGGGGCCCGCAGCTTGTGCCTGCGCCCGATGTTCGTGAGGACTATCTGTGGCTGATGGCGGAATCGTTCGCGCAATTGAATCGGGATGAGGACGCCTTGCAGGCGTTCGAGTCGCTGGCCAGTGAATTCCCCGACACGGACCGTGCCGCTGCCGCAATTTTCCGACAGGCGAGAATCCTGCAGACCGGGAAAGATGCTGCCGCCGCGGTTCTGCTGTATGAAGAGGTTGCAGATCGGTTCCCGTCCTCCGAATTGGCGGCCGAGGCCCTGTATACCGCGGGGTCTTGCCGGCTGGGTAAGCAACAGCTGGAGAAGGCCATCGGGAACTGGAGTCGATTGAAGGAGCGCTATCCGGATTTTGAACGGGGGGATGATGCCCAGTTCCAGAAGGGGCTCGCCGAAATGAAGCTGGGAAAGAACCAAGCTGCCGAGTCGACCTTCCTTGGTTTGATTGGCGATACCCCGGGTAGTCCTCGGGTGGCCAATGCCTTGTACTGGTGCGCGGTCATATCGGACAATCGAGGTGATTCTTCGGAATCGGAGCAGCGGTTACGATCCGCCCTGGAGAAGGGTCCGGACGAATTATTGGAGGGCACGCTCAGGTATCGGCTTGCCGCGGTGTTGCAGAAGCAAGAGCGCTTTGACGAAGCCGCCTCGCTCTTGCAGTCCCTGCTGGAGTGTTCGATTGCTGCCGAGATGTCAAATAGCCTTTTGGAGTGGCTCGCGAGGTTCCGGATCAATCGGAAGGAGGCTGCACAGGCAGAGGCCGCCGCGTCGCTGCTGGCATCACGGGAGACCTCGCCCGATTGGAGGCAGATCGCCCTCTACCTACAGGGGGAAGCGCTTGCGCTGGGCGGCCATACAGGGAAGGCGCATGAGGCCTTCGCGGCGGTAGTCGTCGTGGAAGCGGGCACGAAGGAAAAGGTCTTGGCGGCGGAGCGGTTGGGAGATCTTTCCCTGGCTGAGGGTCGCCTCGAGCGGGCGGAGAGGTACTACGGAATGGCGGCGGAGCTTGCCTCAGCCTCCGAACTCCCGGCGATTCAGGCCCGGAGCTACTTCGGGCTCGGTCGTGTGGCGGAAGCGGGCAAGGATTGGCCGGAGGCTGCGCGCCGGTATCTGAGTGTGGGGATTCTTTTTGATAATGCTGAACTGACACCGGAGGCCATGTACCTTTCGGCACGGAATTTGGAGAAAGCGGGGAAGAGCAGGGAACGGAAGAAGGTGGCCCAAGAACTCCTGGAGCGATATCCGGGCAGTGAGTGGGCTGCAAAGCTGAAGGAAGACGAAGCGAGATGAGCAGCGACTGGAACATCAAGTCTAGGTCGGACGAATGTGTAGGCAGCGGGCAGGGCTTTGGCGACGGGGTGGTTGTCTTCTCGCGCCTCCTGTTCACCGAGGAGGGGTATATCAGGGAGGATTACTCCGAGAGCCAGTGGTCGGAGCAACTTCGCGACAGCGCGGTCAGCGTCTGGAGGGGCCAGTTTCGCGCGCCGCCTCCGAAGGCGGAGGAGGCGATCAAGAAGGAAAACGCCGAATCCCTGTTGCGCCAGCTGATCGAGACGGAGGATGAAGAGAACCGGAACGTGATCTACATCCTTGCCGTCATGCTGGAACGAAAACGAATCCTGGCCGAGCGGGACGTGCATACCCGCGACGATGGGGTGAAACTCCGGGTCTATGAACACAAGAAAAGCGGCGAAGTTTTTCTCATTCCGGATCCGGAGCTGAAGCTCGCCGAACTGGAGGTGGGCCAGGAAGATGTGGCCCGGCGCCTGGGGTGGCGGAGTGATGAGGAGAGTGACGGCGATACAGAGACTGTGAGCAGTGAGGCGTCGCCAGTGGACAGCGAAGAGTGAGCCGTGGCTGAAGATGTGTGGAATCGCAGGGATAGCTGCCTGCGAGCGGGCGACCGGATGGAGATGAGGTGTTCTGTGGCTATCCTTAGCACTTCGGCGCGCACCTTGCCATGTCGTACCGGAAGGCGCCGGCGTTGCTTCGGGCAGGTTTTGAAAGTCTCGTGCGCCTCACGCCCGCCCGCGGGAAGGGGAGCCTGGCAGCCCCGATTCGCTGCCTGCACAAGTTCACTGCAAGTGCATCGGGGACCTTCGAAAAATGTATTATCGGATTCCTTTCCTATGCGAAGGAAGATGATCTTCAGGCGTTGTTCGGCCCTCCGTTTGAGAAGCTGAGCATCAATGGCCAACCGCATCTTCTGCGCCGGCGTCTCCTGGAGGAGAGTTCTTCGCTCCACTACATCAATCGGCTCCTGCATCTCGACATGCATACTTTTCTTGCTTCCCTCAACCTCGCCTACACCGACAAGACAAGCATGGCGAACGGTGTGGAAGTGAGAGTTCCCCTGATTGACAACGAGGTGGTCGACTTCATGAACAAGCAGCCGGTCAATCAGAAGTCACGCGGGCGGACTCGACAATATATGTTGAGAAAATCTCTCGAAGACCTCCTTCCTCGCGATGTGATCTACCGGAAGAAGGGAGGGTTTGGAGTGCCCATTCGATCTTGGGGACGGCGCGATTTGAAGGAGATGATACGAGACCTTCTCTCCGAGCGGCAGGTAAGGGATCGCGGATTTTTCGATCCGTCCGCCGTGAAATATTTGATCGACCAGAACCAGAAGGGTTGGCAGGACTTCAGCTACTTGATCTACTTCCCCCTGAGTTTTGAAATCTGGTGCGAGCAGTTTCTCGAAAACCGAGATGTCGTATCGCTCTGTGGCGCAGAACCTGCACCGTCAGCAATCCGCTACTGGTCGGTCACGCAGCCTTCGGAAGCGCTTTTCACATTCTTGATGTACTTGTAGAGAATTCCTTTTGTGGCTTTGTACGGTGGTTTTTTCCAGGCGTTCTTGCGTTTCGCCATTTCTTCATCGGGCACGGCAACGTCCATCTCGTTTTTGATTGCATCGATCGTGATCTCGTCTCCGTCCTCGACCAGGGCGATTGGTCCGCCGACCTGGGCTTCCGGCGTAACGTGCCCGACGATGAATCCGTGTGATCCGCCGGAGAACCGGCCGTCGGTAATGAGCGCAACGTCCTTGCCGAGGCCCGCGCCCATGATCAGGGCGGTCGGTTGCAGCATCTCTGGCATGCCCGGTCCGCCCTTCGGTCCTTCGTAGCGGATCACCACGACCGTGCCTTTCTTGATCCGATGCTCCTGGACTGCGGTCAGCATATCCTCTTCGCAGTCGAATACCATGGCCGTTCCGGTAAACACTTCGCCTTCCTTTCCTGTGACTTTTGCCACCGCGCCGTCGGGCGCAAGGTTTCCGCGCAGGATGCGCAAGTGCCCCGTTTTCTTCAGCGGTTTGTCCCATGAGGAAATGACATCCTGTGTATCGACCAGTCCAGGGAGGTCGCGGATGTTCTCCTCGACGGTTGCGCCGGTGACGGTCAGGCAATCGCCATTGAGGACGTCGCGTTCCAGCAGGAATTTCATGACCGCCGGAGAGCCGCCGGCATTGTGGAGATCCTCCATTACGTATTTTCCGCTCGGTTTCAGATCTGCAAGGAACGGAATCCGGTCGCTAACGCTCTGGAAATCGTCGATCGTCAGGTCCACGTCGACGCTTCGGGCCATGGCGATGAGGTGGAGTACGGCATTTGTGGATCCACCCAGGGCCATCACCACGACCATGGCATTTTCAAAAGCGTCGCGGGTCATGATGTCGCGCGGCTTGATATTGCGTTCCAGCAGAATTCGGATCGCCTCGCCGGCGCGGGCGCATTCCTCCATCTTCTCCGGGTTTTCGGCGGGCGTGGAGGCGGAGTAGGGGAGGGACATGCCAAGCGCCTCGATGGCCGATGACATGGTGTTTGCGGTGTACATGCCCCCGCAGGCGCCGGCTCCGGGACAGGCATTTTTAACGATGACCATCCGTTCCTCTTCGTCGATCTTTCCGCCCAGGAATGCGCCATAGGATTCGAGGGCCGACACGATATTCACGAATTCTCCGCTCGACGTGCAGCCGGGCTTGATCGTGCCGCCGTACACCATGAGGGAGGGGCGATTCAGCCGTCCCATCGCCATCAGGCAGCCGGGCATATTCTTGTCACATCCCGGCAGGGTGATCAGCCCATCGTAAAACTGACCGCCCATGATGGTTTCGATGGAATCCGCGATGATGTCCCGCGAAGGCAGCGAATAACTCATCCCGTCCGTACCCATCGAGATGCCGTCGCTCACCCCGACCGTGTTGAATCGCATGCCGACCAGGCCCTGGTCCGTGACCCCGCTTTTCACCGTTTCGGATAGCTGAAGCAGGTGCATGTTGCAGGGATTTCCTTCGTACCAGACGCTGGCAATGCCGACCTGCGGTTTGGCCATGTCTTCTTCCGTCATTCCGGTCGCATAGAGCATCGCCTGCGAATGCCCATGGCTGACCGATTGCGTGATGTGGTTGCAGTCACGCTAAAATTGGCTCAAGTTGTCTTCTCCGCAGTTGAACAAATGGTGACGAGGCAAATGCGTTTTTCCGGCCTTCCAGGCAACATTCGTGCTTTCCCGTTGTTTGACTCTTTATCAGGGCTTGCAGTGTGCCAGCAGCTCTCCAAGGTTCCTTCCCAGAATTCGTTCCCGGTCCTCATCGTTGAAGAACGGCATCTTCGCAAAAAGATCCTTGGTTTGCTGGTAGTTGAGTGAGGCCAGGCAGTGCGCGATGTCCGAGGCCCAGAGTAGTCGACCCGTGCTGTAGGCGGCTTTCAATGCCTCCACGTAGTGCCAGGCTGCGGCGTGGTGATAATCGTGCCCTGG
>CAZTAB010000064.1:0-14682 GCA_964611475.1 uncultured Verrucomicrobiota bacterium
GCAACTTCTGCGGCGGGACCTTTGGCGCCTCGTTGTCTTCGGGCAATGCCGGCTGGAAATTCGACGATCCCATGGCCATTACCGTGGACTTCGACCGGGCGACGGATACGATGACGGGGAATCTGTCGAATTCCCTCGGCACCCGGGACAGCGGTTCGGGAGTCGAGCCCGATTCAGGCAAAGTCAGTTATCTTAATATCACGGACGGCGGCTCCGGTATCGGCGGTGTGGTACGTACGTACGAAGTGGGCGTCGACAACTTCCGTTCGATTCCCGAGCCGGGCAGCCTGGCCCTCATCGCTCTGGGAGCGGCGGCCATCGGGATCGCTCGCCGGCGCCGGAACTGATGAGGTTCGGCAGCAACACTGAAGTTTCGCTCAAAGTAATTGTGTAATATATTGCATCCGGTGGGGCTCCCAGGTCCCACCGGATGTTTTTGTGGAGGGCGGTCCCTGGAGAAGAGGAGAAGGAACTCATGATGACTAAGAAGTTTACACCAAGAATCCTCCCCCTCGTGGGAGTCCTGGTGCCGTCCCTGGCCTATGCCATGTCCAACGGCGGGTGGAATGTGGACTTCAACTCCGACACGGTGGGACAACCGCCCGCTACTGCGGCCTACACCGATGGCGCAGTGAACACGGCCCCGAAAAACATCAGTAACGTCGGAGTGGATACCGTCCTGGTTACCGACGCGCTTGCCGGCCTGGACGATCAGCCCGCGGTCCTCACCAATGCGGATGCGACGACCGGGTCCGGGGGAACGAGCAGTATCCCTGCGCTAGAGTTCGGAACCGGCGGACCCGCCTGGCCAGAGAACGGGGGACCGGGGATTTCCGTCATCGAGTGGGATATGTCGATCGCGAGCGGAGACGCCAGCGGCGGCCGGATTTTTTCCATCCGGTTTCAGAACGGAGGCGGCTTGCTGTTCGGCATTACCTTGAGAGGACTCCACGGCAACGGCCTCGGAAGCATCGCGGTGGAGTTTATAACCGGAACCATCCTGAACAATGGCGTGACCTGGGCACCCGACGATCCGATGCGCGTTCGCGTGGAGATCAACAAAACCAACGGTGAATTTCGCGTATGGTGGGACAGCTCGTTCCACAACAACGAACTCGTCCAGCACCGGCGGGATAGTGGTCTGGCTGGATTCAACGTGGTCGCATTCCGCGATATGGGCGGTCTCGGGGGGGACCCCGTGGAGTTCGAAGCGGCCATCGACAACTTCTTCACCCCTGCGTTCATTTATCCCTCCGAAGTGACGGCGCCTAGCGTGGCCTTCGTCGAATTCGAGAGCGTGAAAAACGCCATCTACAATCTTGAGGCCACCACCGATCTCATCGGTGGCCTGTTCAATCCGGTGGGGGCTACCGTCAGCGGAACTGGCAGTACGATGACTCTGTATGACGACGGCACATCGACAGCAACCAAATCCTACCGGATTGTCGGAAATCAATAATTGATGGGCAGGAAAGGGACAAACATGAAAACTCTCAATCAACTGACCCTGGCCGCGGCCGTTCTTCTCGCGGCAGCGTGGACCCCCGCTTTCGCTCAGGCCGTTCCGCCCGGAGGCTGGGACGTGGATTTCAACGACGATACACCGGGATCACCGCCCTCCCTGTCGCCCTTCGGGGGCGGTATCGTGAATACCAAGCCGCAGAAGGCCGACCAGCTTGACCCGGACACCATCCTGGTCCAGGCCTCGTTCGGCGGCCTGACAAACCAGCCCGTGGTCCTGAACAACGACTTCGCCATCAACGACGGGTTGCCCTCGCTGCAATTCGGAACCGGAGTCAACAATATCGAAGTCTTCGAATGGGACATGACCATCGCCTCAAGCGGCACGACGCAAGCCGACAGCCGCTTTTTTGTGGTGAGATTTTTCGCTCCGGCCGGTGTCTTGGTTCACGCCATGACATTCCGCAAGACGAGTGACGAGGGGGAAGACGGTGATATCGTCAGCAACTTCGGCGTCTCAGTTACCTCGGCGAATTCCCCGTGGCTCTTCGACGACCCGATGCACATCAAGGTGGAACTTGATCGCGTGGCGGAAACCGCGACCTGGACCATATGGAACAGTCTGAATCCGTCGGGATCGGTGTTCGCAGATGCCTCGTTCGATGAAGACATCGCCGACATCGTCGGCCTTCAGTTCCGTGACGCGGGAGCCGGCGTTGCCCACATCGCCGAATTCGAGATCGGTATCGACAATTTCATTACCCCGGCGCCGCCCATGGATGTCAACATCGCGGGTTTCGGCGTGGCCGATACACAGGCACTTCAGTACCTGAGTGAAGCCGGGATCAACTACAGCCTGGAGTTCAGCACCGGCGGAAACTTCACTTCCGCGGGAGCTGTGCAAACGGGCGACGGATCGATACAAAACTTCTTCGACCCCTCCGGGTTCGACCCAGGGAAGACCTACCGTGTCGTCGGGCAGCCGTGAACCCCGTATTGTAGCGCGGGGATCTGCCATACAGTTGTTTCCGCCGGTGCAATGAATCGCGCAACGGGAAAGGCACCCTCATGGTGGTCCTGGCGCTGGCAGGCATTGAGACGGCAGCCAGGCGGTTCCATCCAGAGTTCCTACGCGCCCCGCCCGCCCGCATGCTGGAACGTGAATTTTAACGGCAACATACCGGGGTCGCCACCCGGATATGCTTTGCCTCTGGCACATGGGAAACACGATCCGTCATCGACAACTGTTTGCTATTCGCTTCTTAATAACTACAGTTGGCTGGTGAACAGCTAAAATCTGGACGTTGAAAACCCGGCAATACAACAAAAACAGGCGCACAGCCTTCACTCTCATCGAGCTGCTGGTCGTCATTGCCATCATCGCCATTCTTGCCGCGTTGATGATGCCTGCAATGAATGAGGCGCGCGAGAAAGCATTGCGGGCATTGTGCATGAGTAATGTCCGGCAATTGGCGGTGGGAACCGCCTCCTATGCGGTGGATCACGATGGAAACGTCATGCCCGGTTGGGCAGGCTTTCACCCCAACAACGTGCGCATGCTGGCCCACATGTCCAGCAAGGCCCGCGTATCCATCAATTTCGGCCCTCTGATTTCCTACGACTACATGGGCGATCCAAAAGTTCTATTCTGTCCGGGCCAGATGCGGGGCCGCGGGGTCGTACGGGTGAATTACGGCGGCGATGTAAACCAGGCCATCAATCGTCAGACGCAATCGATCCTGGGCTTCGTGTCGGGAACCTCCGGCTATGCCTACTTCGGCCGACCCGTGGGCGTCACCATGGGTCATGACGGCGAGATAGATTACGGAGACGACGCCTATATGGGCGTGCACGCAGCCTATCCGCAGGAACGGGCAGTGTTCACCATGCATGAATACTGGTCGCGCGTCGGCGACAGCGGTCCCGGCTTCTACAGCGACCCGACGAAAACGGTCCTGGCCTGCGACATGATGTACGACAACGCCGCGCTGGGTACCGATCATGGCGCCAACACCTACCACACCCTGGCTGAAGACAACGGCAACGTGAAGTGGAGCGGCCACGCCCCCGCTCCCTGGGGCCTGACCGGGGGCAACGTCGCCCTCATGGACGGACACGTCGTCTGGGTGCCCCGCGAACTCATGAACTACCGCACCGGCAGCGACGGCTGGTGGCGCCCGCATTGGGAAGCGACAGTGCGGTATTGAGCGGGGACAACCTTGTTGGACAGTGAACAGATTACATTCTGGAACGAGAACGGCTACGCCCTCGGCGAGGGCATCATTCCAGATGACAAGGTCGGAGAGATGAACGATCACATGGACGCGATTCATCGCGGTGATACTCGGCTTTCCGGGCTGCCTGATCCGCGGTGGCGGCTCCGGGGCTCGAACGCCGCTCCTGTGCCTGCCATTACCATCACATCGACTCCATGCTCGATGACAGCAACAACCGTATCGAACCCCCGCCGGTGAAATTGAGATGATGAACTTGAACACACTCTTCGATGATCTGGAGCCATTCGGGCCGGCCGGGTCGCAGGATGAACGCCGCGCGCAAGTTGTCAGGCTCGCGTGTGTATTCGCCCAGCAGGCTTTTGACGAAACCGGCCGGTGTGTGCTGAGCGATCCGCCGCCTCCCACGCGGGAGACGATGTGGCTATGCTTCGGCTTGCTGAACGGGGAAAAGGCCGACCGGGTATTGGCCAACGCCATACTGGGCCGGTTGGAGATGGAATTCCATATCCACGCACGCAGCAAGGAGGAAGAAGAGGCGGCGGGTGAATTCGATATCTTCATCACGAATCACACCGTCCAGTTGTTGCGCCTGCACCGGGAGAAACTGGACCCGCCGGTGCTCGAGAAGATGGAGCGCTGGGGCCGGGTTGCCCTGCGGGACTACAACGGTGACCGACAATCCGATTACCAGTTTCACGGGTACAACGACAACATGCCCTCCAAGGCGACACTGGGCCTGATCCTTGGAGGAGAATATTTTGATGACCAGGCGGCGGTGGAGCATGGGTTGTGGAACCTTAGGCAACTTCGGGATCTCCTGAGCCGACGCGGGACGCTGAGCGAGTACTCAAGCCCGACCTACAGCGCGCTCTCCCTGGCAAACCTCACCGAAATCGAGGCACTCGCCGGTTCCGAGGACGCAAGAGAGCTGGCGCGACAGTGTGTCGAGCGCATCTGGGCGGAGTTTCTCGGGCGTTTTCACCCCCCCACCGGCATCCTGTCCGGGCCGTATTCGAGAGCCTATTCCACTGACTCGATCGGGCACTTGACGTTCGCGGGCACCGTTTTCTGGCTGGCCTTTGGCAACACCGCGATCTTGAACCCGGTGGAGGAGCTTCGACAAATTCCGCCGCGCGTGGTGATAGCGGAGGGAAACGACCTGACGCGCGTGGTGGGCATGGCGGCATGGCTCGCGGCCGTAACGTATCAACCACCCGCCCCCCTGGTAGAGTGGATGCGACAACGATCCTATCCCTACCGGATTCGCACCATCACGGAACGGGGTAGCGGCGGGGAAAAGTTTGCCCCGGGAGAAATTCTCTGCACGACCTACCAGGAGGAAGATTTCGCGCTGGGCACCGCGGAGGGCGAGACCTGGGAACAGGCGGAGCCGTTTTCCCTCGCGTATCGACGACAAGCACCCGCAACCGACGTCGCCCACATCCGGACCGCACAGACGAGGGTTCTAATTAATGATCAACGCCCGGGAGAAGTTGAAGGCGCGGAGTGCGGCCCGTACCGGGGCGAAGCTGTCTTTCTGCACGACCACGGACTCACGCACACGATACAGCAGGACCGGGTGGCGATGGTCCTTGCCCGTCCCGTGCTCCGCCTTGCCGGACAGCCCATCACCTCGCTGAGGTACTCCGTCATTCTCTCCACCCATTTCGGGGAAATCGAAGAGGTGTCGCTTGTCGATGACCACGTTTTCATGAAAGACGGCCCGATCTATCTTGCCTTGCGACCCCTGAACGCAACGGATTGGGGAAGAAAAGATGCCGTGCGTATTGAACCCGTGAACAAATACCTGGAGATCTCTTTTTTCAACTACGAAGGGGAGGAGCGCACGTTCAGCGAGGAGGAATTGAGTCGAACCTTGAATGGAATGATCGCCGTGGTCGGCCTTAGCAAGGAAAAATCTTTCGACGAATTCAAGAATGAGGTCGGAAATGGTGAACTGCTCGATTACTACACGTCCGAAGCCCGCACGGTGCGGTACCGGTTGGGCGACACCACGTTAGGAATGAACCACGCAGGCCTCCCCGATCGCGTCCGCTTCGCCACCATCAACGGGCGCCCCATTTCACGCCCCATCTGGGAAGCGGACGGCATGCCGCCCGAACGCCTGCCGTTCCTGTCCGGCGACACGGAGGGTAACAGTTTTGAGTTTCCGTACGAGCACCTGCGTGTGATCTGGGACCCGGAGCGGCCATGGCAGATTGCGTCCAGAGGCGTGAGAAGTGAGTAGTGAAGTCGTAAGCAGTGAACAGTAAGAAGTAAGCAGCAAACAGCGGGGATGATCCGTGGCCAGGAAGGGACTACTTACGAATCACTACTTACGACTTACGACTTACTGTTTACTCCTTACGGCTCACTGCACGCTGGCGCGGGCGGATGCCCTGACTCTCGCGGAGCGCATCGCGATCAAGACGACGGCGACCATCGGGCCGGTTGAGATCGTCTATGAACTTCCCGACAAGAGCTACGTGACGCTTGTCGTGGAGAGCAAGGAGGGCAAGCGTGTGCGAAATCTTATTGCGGACACGCTGCGACCCGGGGGGAGAAACGTTGACTATTGGGATGGCGCCGACGATGAAGGTCGGTTGGTGACGCCGGGGGAGTATGCAGTGCGCGGCCTGACGCATGGGCTGTTGGATGCCACCTATCAGCTCACCTTCGGCATGCCGGGTGATCCTCCCTGGGACAGCGCGGACGGGAAGGGGGCGTGGGTTTCCGATCACCGCCTGGTGGAGTCGGTAGCCGCCGATGAAGAGCAGGTGTACCTTGCCGCGCCGCACGCCGAAGCCGGCAGCGCGGTGATTGCGGTGGACTACGAAGGCCGAAAGCAGTGGGGGGTTCATCATGTGCGCTTCTACAGTCTTTCCGGCGTAGCGGTTGCGGTGGATGACGATTACCTGTACGTGCTGGTTGACGCGTGGCGCGAACCCATCAAGCAAACCTACCACGAGAAATATCGGCTGGTTCTCTACCGCGTTGACAAGAAGTCCGGGGACTACGTGGAGTTCGGAAGAGAGCAGGTCCGGCACGTAGGCAGCAGCATGCACGGCGCACACTTGCGAGACGACAACTTCTTCCGGGTGGTGCACATCTACGACCGGAGCTTGCTTCCTGCGCCGCGTCTTCCCGAAGACTGGATTGCCGCCGGAGACCATAATCCGGATTGGGCCCGGTGTAATGTCCTGGGTATGGCCCACCGGGATGGGACGCTTTACGTCTCCTGTTACCTGGAGGACAAGATCCTGGTGATCGATGCCCACACCGGGGAGACCAAGGGCGAACTGGATGTTCCCAGCCCTCGGGGTGTGGCGGTGGATCCCGCGGGCCGCTTGTTGGCGGTCAGCGGACGGGAGGTTGTCGTTCTCGATCCGGCGAAGGGCCCGATTCAGACCGTGGTTTCGCAAGCGAACGGTGGCTTGAAAGCCCCCGTGGGACTGACGGCCGATCGGCAGGGAAACATCTTCGTGTCGGACTGGGCCGATCAGATGTGCGTTAAGGTCTATGCCTCCGACGGCAGAGCTTTGCGCCAAGTAGGTAAAACCGGTGGCCGTCCCTGGGTGGGACCCTGGGAGGAGAACGGCATGTTGCGACCCACGGCGATGGTTGTCGACGGGCGTGACAGGCTCTGGGTCGCTGAACGGGATTTCTATCCGAAGCGCACCAGCCTGTGGGATGCCGGGGGAAAGTTCCTCAGAGAATTCATCGGCGGACCTTTCTACAAGAACGTCGGCACGCACGTAAATCCGTTCGACCGAACCCAGGCCCTTCTCACCGGATGCAATATCGAGATTGACTGGGAGACTGGCGCATCGAAGCCGGTGTCCACGAGCTGGCGCGCCACGCATCCCCGCGCGCTTTTCGGTCCGAACCAACACGAGCACGGTAGCTACAGAACCATCCGGATGAATGGACGCGAATTCCTGATTTCCGCCTCGCGCCGGGTCGTGATCAGCGAGCGCAAAGGCGATCGTTACCAACCGCTCGCAGCGGTCGGTTCCGTGGGCGACTATGTGCATCGCGCCCAGTATCAGGTCCCGAATCTGATCTATCGCACCGACCCGCGTGTCCATGTGCCGCTCATGTCGGAGAAAATGGCCCCACCGGAGATCCTCGAAAAAATCAAAGATCCCGAGCGTTGGGAATGGCGGCCGGAGTACAAGACCAACTACTATTGGGCGGACAGGAATGGCGACGGCCTGGTGCAGGATGATGAGATTTCCTTCTTCGAGTTTACACCCGGCGACCTGGGTGCTGTGGGCTGGGAGTTCTTCTTCTCCAGCCCGGTGGACGAAGACCTCACCATCTATCCGTATACTCTTGTGGGAACCCGGGAATACGTCTGGCGATGTCCGGTGACGGGCTGGACGGAATGCGGTGCGCCGCTGTACGAGCCCGGGCAAGCAGAACAGGTGGTGAACAGGGCGCTGAAGCATGTGAGATATCAGACCTCCGCGGCGTCCTGGATCTTTTCCGGCGGGCGAATTCTGTCCACCGATGCGCCTATGGCCATGTTCGATCGGAATGGCGAGACCTTGTGGACCTACCCCAACGACTTTCTGAGCCATGGCGGATGGCAAGCGCCCGCGGCCCGGCCGGGGCTGATGGTAGGAGTGCTTTATACGCTCGGACAGGCCGACCTGGGCGGAGATGTGGGTACTGTCTTCGCCCTCCGCGGCAACACGGGTCAGGACTATCTGTTCACCGCCGATGGACTTTACGTGGCCAGCCTGTTTACAGACAGCCGCACGGGACCCGACCCCTACCCGTCCAGGGCCGTGCGCGGGGCCTCACTCAAAGGTGTTGCCACGTCCCCGTCCGGGGAGTCGTTCGGCGGCAACCTCTTTCAGGATGCCGACACCGGAAAGGTCTACATCATGATCGGCAACCGGGCGCCGGTCATCTGTGAGTTAACCGGGCTGGACACCATCCGCCGGCTGCCGCGTACGGACGTGCAATTTACGCTCGATCACTACAAGGAAGCGGAGCGTCTCATCGCTCAAAAGACAACCGAAGAAGAACCGCGGGTTTTTGAACTGGGCCTGGCGAAGCCTGCGCCCACGATGGACGGCAATCTGGATGACTGGACCTGGCGGGACGAAGCAGCGGAAATCTATCTCGATCCGCACCACCAGGCAAAAGCCTGGGCAGCCTACGATGCGCAAAACCTTTATCTCGGTTACGAGGTTAGCGATTCGATGGTGCTGGCTAACCGCGGCAAGGACTGGACACTCCTTTTTAAATCGGGTGGTGCAGTAGATTTCCGATTTGGAGTGGCTCCTTCCGCGAATCCAGGCCGGGGCAAGCCGGTGGAAGGGGATCAACGAATCGTCATCGCACCGTACAGGGGGGAGGTTGTAGCCGTACTCTACCGGTATGTTGTTCCGGGGGCCGCCGACCCGCAGAGCTTCACTTCACCCGTAGGCACGGTGACGGTGGATGAAGTGCTCCTCCTGCACGAAGCAAATCTGGCCGTGAAAAAAGGCCGGGACAGGTACGTACTGGAGGCCGCCGTGCCGCTGAGCGCACTGGGTTTCGAACCGAAATCGGGCGAACTTCTTCGGGCAGATTTCGGCGTCATCTGGTCGGATGCCACCGGCCGTCGCAATGCGGCGCGATGCTACTGGGCGAACAAGGCGGCCGGCATCGTCTCCGACCTGCCCAGCGAAACCCGGATGGATCCCAGCCAGTGGGGGAAGTTCAAGATTGGCGAATAAGCCGAATATCGAAGGAAATCTTTTGAGAGGCATTCTCACTTGGATTTTGACAACCGGCGCGGCCGGCGCAGAGTGGGCCGGGGTTGATGTTGGGCACAAGGAGACCCTTCGCGGTGTACATTTCTACGACACAGAAAATGGCGCATGTTGGAGCGGAACGTTCCTGTGGCAGACTAGCGACGGAGGCGTGAGTTGGAATAAACTCTCCGTGGCCACCGTCGATGGCAAAGGACCTACAGGAAAGGTCCACTGGGTGTCAGTCCGCCTGGTGGGTCCTTCCGAGACGTGGGCTCTTGCCGGATTGAAGCGGGAGGGTGAGACGAAGCATGCGGTGCTTCGCTCGCGGGATGGCGAATCTGCTTGGACGGATGAGACACCGGGACACCTTGGAGCATCTGTGCGCCTAATCGTGCGTGAGTCGCAGTGGTGGATCCTTGCCAACGGCGGCAGCAGCGCCTACGTGAGCCGCAACAAGGGACGAGCGTGGGAACGTGCCCACTGGGGTAACTCAGACAGGGTGGTGCGCGACGTTGGATTTCCATCGGAACAGTTGGGATTCGCCGTCGGGCGGAGCGCCGACAACGGTGCTCGTGTGTGGAAAACGGAAGACGGCGGTAAGAGCTGGCACGACCTGGCTGCACTTGAAGGAGCGAGAGATCTGCTGCGCTGTTCGTTTCCTTCTGCTCAGCATGGGTGGGTGGCGGCTGAAGAAGGACAGCTCTTCCGCACCCAGAACGGCGGCGCCACCTGGGGGAAAATCAAGACTCCGTTCCGTACGAATCAGCGTATCACCGGTCTGACGTTCTTCCCCTCGGGCAAAGGGTTTGTCAGCGCCCGTGTGCCATTCATCCAGGGCCGGCTCGGTGCGGAGGTCGCCATCGCCCATACCCCGGACGGTGGCAAAACCTGGACTCCACAAGTGAAGGGGTGGAAGTCGATCGAGGACATGTTCTTCCTCGACCCCGGCCACGGATGGGCATGCGGGGGAAATCCCGGTTGGATCTCGTATGGAATCATGTTGTTGTTTGTGAGTGAAGAGTGAGTAGTGAACAGGAATGCCTAATGGGAGGAATGGGTATGGCTATGGAGAAGAAATCTGCGGCGAATTTTTGAGATCTGATCGTTTATCAGAAGGCGCAGAGCCTTGCGAAAGATCTCTTTATTCGATCCGAAAAGTTTCCGAAAGAAAAAATGTATTCGTTGACCGATCGGGGGCGCAGATCACGGAAGCCCGGGGAAAGCGTCGCTCTGAGACACCATTTGCGAGTAAACTGACCGATGCCGATGCCGAGCAATATGCAACACAGCATTAGATCAAGGTCGTCATGGATTTCGAATACTTGACGGAAGCCCGGGCTTTTGTAAATTGTCTCGAAGAAATCAGCAGAATGCTCAACGGAATGATTGAAAAGTCAGACTTCTCCTGCAACCAAAACTCAAGACCCGCACGAGAAGAAACAGCCGAATATTTTGGAGGACCCCAATGAGAGCAAACTCTTCCGGCACACCGTTCTCCTCGAATTTCTCACCTCGCGGACTTTGCTGCTTACTACTCACTGCTTACTTTTTACTGGCTACTGTCCCCGCCCAATCCCAGCAAACCAGCAACCACGAACTCCGCGCCATACCCGCCGACATACCCGTCGTACTGGATGGAAACCTCGGCGAGTGGGATCTCTCGGGGGAGATCCTGATGTGCTACGACCTGGCGACGCTGCTGGATACGCACTCGGTTCGTGTCGCGGCCATGTACGACGCCGATTCCCTGTATCTGTCGTTCCGTTTCAAGGATCGGCGTCCCATGGTGAACAAGGTCGATCCCGATACGGAGCACAACCGCGGCTGGCGGGCGGATGCGGTGCAGCTCCGGTTCTGGACCGATCACGAGAAACCCGTGGGTCCGGGCGGGGCGCGCATGACCCACATCGATTGCTGGTACGCCACCCTGAAGAGCGCCGCGGTTGCCCAGCTCGTCCACCACGACATTTCGCAGCGGGCCGAGGGATTCGAAGGGGAAATCCGCGAGGCCATCGGCAAAGGCGTGGATGCGGCCTTTCAAAAGGATCCCGACGGGAAGGGCTACACTCAGGAAATGCGGATTGCCTGGAACCTTCTCCGCCGCGACGGGCGGCCGCACCTCCCCGGTGAGACTCTTCGCATGGGCATCGAGGCCATGTGGGGCAATCTGTCGGCCAACACGTATCCCATGGAACACCGGTATGCCGACCTGGTGAACCCCGAACACCCCTCGCGCGAGTTCTTCTGGTCAAATCACAATGCTTGGGGGCAGGTGCGATTCATGGATCACGGCAATCTGTCTCCCTCGCCTACCGTGGAGTTGGCCGACGCCACCCACCATCTCCAGAAGTTACTGTACAGCACGGGCGGACCGGTGGAGATCACGTACGATATTCCGTCCGACGGCTTCGTCACGCTGGTGGTTGAAAAGCCGGACGGAAGCCGTGTGAGAAACCTCATCTCCAATTATCCCCGCAGAAAAGGGAAGAACACCGATACCTGGGATGGTGCGGACGATACCGGGCGGCTCGTACCCGCCGGCGAGTACCGGGCCCGGGGACTGTTTCATGAAGAGTTGGATGTCACGTACGAATTCTCCTACGGCAATCCGGGCGACCCGCCGTGGGACACGGCCGACGGCACCGGTAATTGGCTGTCCGATCATGTCAATCCCATGGATGTAGTGACGGATGACGAGCGGGCCTACCTGGTGGCGCCGCACTCGGAGAACGGCAGCACCCTCATCGCCCTCGATCATGACGGAAACCGGCTGTGGTCGATCGCCCGCCGGCAGGGAGGCTACATGACGAAACTCGGCGACTATATCTACGTCGCCGCCGACCGCGGCTCGTGGCCCGCCTACCCGATCCAGAACAAGATCATGAAGCCTATCAAGTTATACAAGGTCAACGCGAGAACGGGCCGCTTCGGGACGTTTAGCGATGGACAAGGGACACATGATCTCCTGGAGTACAACCGCATCGAGGAAGGATTCGCCCGCCCGCCGGAAGGCAAGACCGTTGCCGATCGATCGCACAATCCCGACTGGGCCAACATCATGGCGCAAGGCATGGCCGCGCACGATGGAGTTCTATTCATCTCCCTCTACTTCCGCGACAAGCTCATCGTCGTCGACCCGGAAGAGGGATGGATCACCCGCGAGATTCCGCTACACCGGCCGTCCGGCCTGGTGTCGGACGGGCGGCGGCTCATCGCCATCAGCGGAAGCAAGGTGGTCGAGGTGGACACCGGGACCGGTGCGACTACGGACCTGATCACCTCGCATCTCGCGGCGCCGATCGGCCTCGCCGTCGACGCGCACGGCAACCTCTACGTGTCAGACTGGGGCGACCAGATGTGCGTGAAGAAATTTTCCGTCGACGGCGAACTTCGACAAACTTTCGGTAAAGTGGGCGGGCGGCCATGGATCGGTCCGTACGACCCCGCGGGCATGACATTGCCCCGCGGCATCAGCGTGGACAAGCGCGGCCGCCTGTGGGTGGCGGAGGACAGCAACACGCCACGCCGGCTGAGTTGCTGGAATCCCGACGGCAGCCTCGCGTTCGAGAAATACGGAACCACCTGGTACTCCGGCGAGGGCTGTTACATATTTCCGGACAACCCGGAACGGGCATGGTTCAACGGTTCGCTGATCGATCTGGATTGGGAGCGGGGTCTGTGGCGCATGCGCGCCGTGCCCTGGGCTTCCACGCATGAAGACGCCCTCCTCGGACTCAACAGCCTGGCCCTGATCAAGGCCGTGCGCGAGGTGCGCGGCAAAACGTACGTTCTTCACACGGGGGCGCGTTTCGGGATGGTGGCGATCAGCCGGCTGGAGGGTGACCGCGCGATACCCGTCGCGGCGCTCGGCAGTTGCGCGGCAGCGATCCCGAATATTCATCACCGCAACCGTGGAACCATCACCCCTCACCCGATCTTTGCCGATCACCTGTGGACCAGTGAAAAAATGAATCGGGCAGTCAGGGAAGCGATCCCATGGTTTTTTGACAGCCCCAGCGGCGCCCACACCCAGGACATCTATTGGAGTCATGACACCCGTGTCGCTGCGAGAAGGGTTGGCTTTCCCGATATTCATCCAAACAACAATTTCATGTGGTCCGACCTGAACGGGAACGGCCGCATCGATCCGGAGGAAATCATCTACTATCCCACGCCCGGCTTGCCGGAGCCCGCGCCCGCATGGGGCACGTCCAACTGGGCGCGCAATGATGTAGGCGAAGACCTCACGCTCTTTCTGACCACGCAACCGTACAAGGGGGAGCATCGCATCTGGCAGCTTCCGGTGTCCGACTGGGTTGGGGACGGCGTGCCTGTATACCGGGTCGAAGATGCGGAAATCATCGTCAAGGACCGACCGATCAAAGACTACAGCTGTTTTTCCTGGCGGGACAACAAGGGGAACCTCCTCTTCCAGTTCCACCCACTCACCCTCTTCAGCGCCGACGGGAAGAAAAAACTTTGGACCTACCCGAACCCCTGGCCTGGCGTGCACGGTTCGCACACGGCGCCAAAGTCCAAACGAGGCCGCTTCATCGGTGGGCTGAAAGTCATCGGCAGCGTGGACCTCGGCGGTAAGATCGGCGAAGTGTTCTGCTTCAGCGGCAATCTCGGCCAGGCGTTTCTCTTCACGACGGACGGCCTCTACATCGGGGAGTTGTTCAAGGACACCCGGTCCGCTCCGGATACGCTGCCCTCCCGGCCCACGCGAGGCATGTCGGTCATGAACACCACCTGCGGGGGCGAGTGGTTCGGAGGGCAGTTCTTCCGAAATGGCCGGGACCGGAAAATCTACCTCGTGAATCACCACAGCAACATCAACCAGGTTCACGGGTTGGACACGATGCGGCGCATACCGGCGCAAACCATTGACCTCGACAAAGAGCTGCAAGGGGCATGCGCGGAATTCATGGCTCAACGGGCAGACGACAAGCAGGAGAAGCTTCAAATACCCATTGCCGCGATAGCAGAAAACCACACGCAGGGTGAGGCACCGGCCGTGGGCAGTTTCAAGTGGGGCGGTGGGAACGAGGCGAAGTGGAACTTCGACGGAAACCGTGGCGCCAAGGCGACCTGGTCCTACGACAACACGCATCTCTACGTCGCGTTCGATTCCGTCAAAGACGCCACCCCGATGATCAACGGAGGAAAGGACTGGCGGCAGCTGTTCAAGACCGGAGACAGCGTGGTCCTCGACCTTCGCACGGACCCGGACG
>CAZTAB010000065.1:0-4583 GCA_964611475.1 uncultured Verrucomicrobiota bacterium
GCCAAAACCCAACCGTGTCATTCCGGTCATTCACAAGAGGTGGGTTCAGCCAATAAACTTGTCTTATCCAGCCATTGGAATCAGTATCCAAGGTTCCTAAGGTTAGGAACCCCGAGTTCCGGTCGCCAACTCGTTTACCCATGATATTGAAAAGCAGTCTTTGGACATTGTTAATCGCGGCTTGGTTCGCGTCCCCACTCCTGGCCGCATCCGCTCCGGCAGCGGCGTGGAAGCTGAACAGCGAGTCTGCAACCTGGCGGATCGACGACAAGACCGGGGCGATTGTTTCGGGGTCGACCGCGGATGGCTTCGAAGCCGTCGGCGCATGCGCGGACGGATACAGCGTCATCTACGCCGACCGGGTGGAGAAGGGCAGCGAGGAGGGTGACGTGGTCACGTCGGCCACGACCAACGACCGTCCCAATAAAATCCGCCTGAAGTGTCGCAACGAGTCGCTCGGGCTGGCCGTAACCAAGACCTATCGCATCGATGCCGATACCGGTTGGCTGTTCAAGGAGACACGGATCGTCGCGCCGGAGGTATCGAAGTCCTTTGTCCATATGGCGGCGCATGCACGGATCAGTCCGTCGATGTGGCGCGGTGCGGTGCTGCATCATCCGGCCTGGCACAGCGGGCACAATCCGCTGGTGCCGACAAACGAGGTGGACGATCCGGTTCGGTTCCGGGTCGGCGACGGCACAGGTCTGGTCTGCCTCACTCATCCGCGGCGGAACCTGACCGTGGGCACGTTTCGTTTCGCCAGCCGGGGCCGGCCGGTGTTCTGGGAGTACCCCGCGGCGCTGGGCAGCGGGAAGGTGTTGGACGAGGCTACGGGCACATACGTTTCGGCGAATATCGACGGAATCGACAGCGACACCGTCGCCCGGCCGGCGGAGTGGCACATGTCCGTCGCGCACGGACCGCTGGGCAGCGGCAGAACCGAGCCGGTAACCGTCGAGGTCGGCTACCCATTGATGGCGGGCGACATGTTCGATCTTCAGCTCGCCTATGCGAGTCAACCGGATATCGAAGAGATCCTGCACACCGGCGCGCTGACCGCACCGCGCTGGGTGAAGGACATCGTGATCGAGGACTGGGACGACCAGCAGGTGACCGAGGAGAAGAACTATCGGATCAGCGGGGAGTGTTACGGGGTCGCACTGCGCAAGATGTGGTTCGGAGGCCGGATCGCGGTGGTGAACTATAACTACGCCGAGTGGACCTACGAGTACCCGGCCACCGACGAGCAGTGGGCCCTCACCCGGGCCACGGTGAAAGCTGGGAAGCACTTGGACCGCACGTTGAACTTTATCACCGAGTACAAACAACAGCAGCATCTGCCGGTGCATCCCGCGACGGAGGACCTGGTGATCGACCGCGACGGCACCCACGCGGTCGTGCGACCATTGTGGAAGCCGTCTCAGTTGGATTCGGCGAACCGGATCCTGGAAGAATCGGCCGGTGGCGAGCGCCTGGATGTGGCTGGGTACAGTCACATGGGCCTTTTCATGTTTGACCGTGCCTCCCCGTTTGCCGCGGAACACTCCGGTCTATTCGCCCGCGGACCCAACGGGCAACGATATCTCAGCGCCACGGACTACAACCTGAACTGGGAGCATCCGATCGCCTGGCGATTCTTCGACTCCTCCAGCCCGGTTCTTCACGATTTCTGGATTCAACGCGCGGCGGACCGGTTGGACAACATCCGGCTGGACGTGTTGTACCTCGACTGCAGCCCTTCGGTGGCGAGTGGAGTGGATTGGCGAAGCCACGCGGCACCCTTGCCGGAGGACAGCTACCCGATGTGGCAGGGCATGATGGACGAGGCCCACCGGCGCGGGGCGGCAATGTTCCACAACTATCCGGTGCCGCTGTTCAACGACCTGGGGTATTCCGAATACGGTTGGTTTGCAGTCTACCGGGCTGATTGGCGGCAGTACGCCATGCGCCAGGCGGTGCAGCAGACCTACAATCGACGCGGCCGCCCTGTCATCGTACTGGGTCATTTCGACTCCGGAGAAGGGCCGCTTATCCGATGGGCCACCACGCCGGTCCGATTCAGCTCCGCGTTCCTCCATAACATCCGCCTCTCCATGTACAACTTCGGGCACATGCACCCGCGGTCCGAAGCCGACTTCTGGACCCATGCCATGCCGTGGATCCAGGCGATCTTCGAACTGCGCGACAGGCGGTTCGTCAATGTGCGCCCCCGCCCGCGCTGGTGGACCGGGGAGACGGAATTGGAGGTGCAGGCCTACAATCTCGACAAGTCCAGCGGTCTCGTGGTGGCAATGAATCACGAAGAGGAGCCGCTGGAGGAGAAGATCACGTTCGAGACAGCGCCGCTTGGACTGAAAAAGGGGAAACCGACGTGGATTTGGCGGATCGAATTTCCTCATCCGTATACCGTTGACTACAGCAATGTGACGGATATCTCGCCCATTCGCCGCCTTGCCGACCAGACACTCCTCGCCTTTCACGACAAGCTACCCAAGACGCTCAACCACTCCGAGTCCTGGCCGGCGAACAATCCCGTGATGTTCCTCGTAACCCAGAGTCCGGCCCTGGTCGAATCCGTTGACGGCAAATCCAGCCAGTTGTGGTTGCCCGATTCTTATGGTGTAAGGGTCACCGGTGTGCATGACAACGCGACCGGGCGGATCGATCTGCACGTGACCAATGAGCACGATACCGCTTCGTTGCTCCTGCCGGCGCCCGGCGAGCGGAAATCGGCCGAGGTAACGCTGAGGCGGCTGGACCGGATGCACGGCGCGGGCGTCCTGCCCGGCTTCGAACCGGTGACGTCCGAAATCACGGAAGCGTACGGCCCGCGCTTGCTCCGCTGCCGGATTCCAAAGGGATCGCATGAGCTGATGGTCCGCTGAATGATAAGAAATCGTTTTCCGGGCGGGCGCGGCCACATGCCCGCTGGGACCGACATGAAGGAGCGTGTGGCGGCGTTCGCCCTGTCGCGCTACAGGCAGGTCGGCAGGCGTTTGGTAACGTGCGTTACTAGCCATACGGACACAAAAGTTGTCGGGATGAATGTATTCAGCAATTCCTTGGGGGCGAGAAAGTGTCCGGAGCCGGGTCTGTCCGTAATTTGACATGAGGGGCAGACAGCGACGTGGTCGCAACTCGATCAGTGTCCGGAGTTTGCATCCCAGCATCCGCATTTGTCCGGTTTTTTCCGTTCGTGGCCAAAGTCTGCAAGCAATGTTGTATTGGTTCGAACCCCGTCGGGGGTGCCGTGTTGCGCAATGAAGTGGATCAGCTCTGGTGCTCCGGCGCCCGCTATGATACAGGCACAGCATCTTCGGTATGATGTACTTCCTGTTTGTGTCTACGTCGTGTGTCCAACGGCCCACGTTCTACGATCGAACTTGTTGTGCGGTACAGAGATGACTAGATTGCATAATGGGTGCGGCAGAAATGGGAAATCGATTTCAACACTCCTGTTGCCCTTTGGTTCTTCGGTTCACCCTCACCGACTGCTACGGGGGCCCCGACGGTGATTGACGGCCATAGCCACATGTTGATGGACAGGGACCGGACAGGAACGAAGAGGCGAAGCGTTCGGGACCTGGTCGAAATAGACTTCGCCGGGCTGTTCGAACAAATGGACACGGTCGGCCTGGAAAAGATTGTCTCCATCGTGCAGGAAACGACGCGAGTCGGAGATGAGTGGCTAGGCACCAACGAGTTGGTCATCGATCTCCAGAACACGTATCCCGACAGATTCATGGGTGTCTTCGGAGCGGAGCCCCTGGATCGCAGCGACAAGCTGAACACAAGGCGGCTCGATGAATTCAAGGCCGCGGCCAGGGACCATGGTATCCGTGGCTTGTTTCTCGGTCCTCCCTACAGCCATTTCTACGCCAACGACGAACGGATCTACCCGTTCTACGAAGCCGCGGTCGCGCACGATGCCGTGGTGTACCTACATCACGCCGGTGGTTGCGGGGGCGGCGGAGGGGCGGCGTATCGGGCGCCCATGAAGTACGCGAGACCCGTTCTGCTGGATGATGTTGTCATTGCTTTTCCGGACCTCAACATCCATGTCGAACACATGGCGTACCCTTGGGCAGAAGAGCTGTTCGCACTGATGAAACGCGCCCCCAATGTCTACACGGACGTGTGCAGACTGTTCGGGCGCCCCACGATCCTGGCCTGGTACCTTGTCATGGCAAAAGAATACGGCGTGATCGATCGGGTCATCTGGGGAACGGATTACGATGTGTACAAACGCAGCGACTTTGATTTCTCTATCTACTTCGACCGGATTCAGCGAGAAACATCGTGGATCCGGCAGAATCTCCACACGATTCTCGAACGTTCGGGATGGCCCAATCTGACTCAAGATGAAGTCGAAGGCATCCTCGACGGCAATTGGAAGCGATTGCATCAACTCGATTGCAGGAGCAACAGTGGACTGACCTGAGGTTGGCATGTTGAAAGTGACAAGCGGAATATCCTGGCCATCAAGAAAATGCAACGTACCGGCGACACGCTTCGCGTTACGCCCTCCGCAGATTCCCGGCGATCGCGCTCTCCCTTACCTCCTCCAGGCCGCCCACCCCCTC
>CAZTAB010000066.1:0-4054 GCA_964611475.1 uncultured Verrucomicrobiota bacterium
CGTTATACACGAGTGGGGAAGCGATGGCTAAACGCCACTCTTTGGGCACAAGGGTGAAGACTTTATTTGCATCAGCATCGCATTCACGCGGAGCCTGTTATGCGAATCAAATGCACTCACTGTGTGGGTAGGAGCTTCCAAAGCCGTGGAACTCAAGAGACTAGGCTTTGTAGGCTTACATAGTATCCTGATTCCTGAGAGATACCCTGTCATTACCCAAAGACTTCTGGGAGCAACCAGCCTATACGATTGGGAGGTAGACGTTCCCATGCGGTTCACTTCGATGGCATCTGAGCACGAGATACTGGATGAGATTACGGAGTATAATTGTACGGGGGAAGCATACTACGAGCCGTTGCGGCTAGCCGAAGACGTGCGACCGCTGCTCTCAATGGTTGTGCGTGGTTCGGGAATACGCCAGGTTCACAAATGCGAAAATGAGTATGCTGTTGAAGGCCGAGATCTGACTGGACTGGTTAGCCGTATTTGTTGGGTCCGCCAGGTAGGTAAAGGCCGCGTATTCTATTTCCAACCAGGGCATGAAACGGATCCTGTGTACAAAGATTCCGTGATTCAGCGCTTGCTGCTCCAAGGCCTCCATTGGGTATGTCAACATAGAGCAAGGAAAGCCTAACCACTGCGTGGAGCGGACCCGGGAAAACGCGCCGCTCACGAGAAATGCCAATTATTAAGATTGCGTGTCTAATTGTTATCAAATATCACTTAATAGTAGACTGGCCTCCTGAAGTGCCAGGTGACATTGACGTCCTCTACTAGTATTTTGCTCTGCGCTCCAAACTGTCCACATGAAACTGCCAATCGTAGATGCTTCAGAGATCGATCAGAAACTGGTCGACTACTACTTCGATCTATCCGGTTTCCTTATTCTCGACAATGCGCTGTCACCCGAAGAACTGGGCGAAATGAATCAATGGGTGGATGCCCATTGGTCGCATGTGGATGGGAATCTACGGCATGAGGGGAGGAAGTCGGAGGGCGAGTGGATCGGGCATGTTGAAATGCACACGTATCAGGATACCGACGGGGTGAATTTCCAGAACATTGTGGAAGGCGGCGCTATATTCGAGCGCCTGATCGACCACTCGTCCTGGATCGAATTGATTCGACGCTACATCAACGCCGACGTTAACGGTCTTTCGATTCATGAGAGTCTCTTGACTGTTCGCAGTCAGGGCGGATTCATCGGCATGCACAGCGGAGGCCACTATCCGCTCTCTTATTTCACCTTCCGACACCCGCGCAACGGCGCGTGGATGGTCGGACAGATCAACGTTCTCTTTCCGCTGGAGGACGTAGGCCCGGGTGACGGCCCCACGACGTTGATTCCCGGCAGTCACAAGGCGACCGACGTTCACCCCTACATCTCGCGCTTTGGAACAGTGAAAACGATCTACGACACAAAGCAACCCGCCGACGTGGCGGAAGGCATGGTGGAAGTCTATCTCAAAGCAGGCCAGGTGCTATTCTTTACCGATGCCATTTCGCATGGATCCGCTACGCGTACGAATAAAGGGTACCGGCGGACGGCGGTCTACCGCTATTCTCCGCGCTGGATCAGCACGCGCTTCAACTATGTTCCCTCGGAAGCATTCTTGAATCGTCTCACGCCCGGTCGCCGACAGATCATTCAGCCGGTCCCGCCGAGGGCGCCGTAGTCGCACCGGACCCGGGCTTCAAACCCATGGCAAAGCACTGGCCATGGAGTAACTCATGGGTCGTCTCCCAAGGCTACTTTGCTCTACGTAGCCAACTCCCAGATGCGTGTTGATCTCATTTTTTTCTGAAACAATATTCTGTAAGGCAGACGAGTACGGAATACTCGTGTTCACCCATCCCGATCAAGACTAGAGCACGGTGGAGCGCAACTGGGTGGGTTAGCTCGTGCTGCTATTTTCCTGGCAACTGCCGCTTCCCCGGCCTCAATTGCTTTGGATGTTGGTTACAACCGATTGAGGCGCTCCGTGGGGCAGATTTGCCGTGTCAGCCATGTCCATCGGAGATTCTGCTCCAAGTAACCAGTTTGGAAAACTCTGGGGGGATATTCGGAATATTGTTTGGGCCCAGAAAACACGTTCTCGGCCAATTGCAGGGATCGCCAATTAGAAGGCGGTAGCTGGGAATAGCGAGACGCTCACTCTGAGCCAACAGAGTCGAAAAGTGACCGTCTCCTGAATTGAGCGTGCTTCTCGTAGTATCTCGCTGAATAAGATGGACCCAAAACGGGTGCCGGCGTATTCTTTCCCGAGAATACGGGGCCGCGCAGTGGGCAGGAATGCCCGCAAGGATTGGCTCGAGTCATGACGGAGCGAAGGAGAGATTATGCGCAGGGGGAGACGCCGGCCGCTCCGACGGAGAGGTTCGGGGAGTGGGCGCCCATGGTGGATTCCTCGTCCATCTTCCCCGGCAACCGCGGCGTCAATCGGCACGGGGCATACGGCCTGTACGATGCACCGGTCGGGGTGAAGCTGCGGATCGAACCGTGCCACAAGTCGGATCCCATCCTCATCGCCGAGACGGAATGGGAGGATGGCGGTGCGGTCAGTCCCAGCCATGTGTGGCAGGCCGACGGACGCTATCACATGCTCTACTGGGCCTATCCGGCCAACACGGTGTCCAGCCACATGTGTTACGCGGTAAGCGGGGATGGCTACCGGTGGGAGCGGCCGCATCTGCACCAGGTTGAATTCAACGGATCCACGCAAAACAATTTAATCGCTGATCCGCCCACCGGCACTCCCTTCGAAGACCCGCTCGCTCCGCCGGAGGAACGCTTCAAGGCCATCGGACAGGAGGAGGGCAGCTTCGATCCCGACACCGGCGAGCGGCTGGAATACAACGAGTACATCCGTCGGATGGAGCACCAGGATTTAGAGGGTCCAAAGTACAAGGGACCGCGCGTGGAATTACGCCACTGGATCGCCGGCTGGACGTCGCCGGACGGCATGCGCTGGCGCCGCATCCCCGATCGCCTGGCCGACGTGCCTTCCGACGGGGGCAACGCGGCCCGATTCGATCCGCGGACCAACGACTACTTTGCCTACATCCGCGTGGGCGGGATGGGACGCCGCGCCATCGGGCTTGCGCGCACCCATGATTTTCGCCATTGGCCTCCTGCCGATTTGGTGCTGGCACCCGACCCGCAGGACGACCTCGATGTCTCATTTTACGGTGGCTACTACTTCCCCTACCCCGGCGACCCGGACCTGCATTGCATGCTGGTACAAATCTATCACCAGGTCACCGATACCTGCGACACCCAGCTCGCCTTCAGCCGCGACGGGTCCAACTGGCATCGCCCCGAGCGTATACCCGCCATACCAGTCGGTCCACCGGAGGACGGCGAATCGTGCATGGTGCGAGCGTGGGGCGGACCGGTGGAGTTGCCGGACGGCTACTGGGGCCTGACCTACCAGGGCCAGTCCTGGCTGCATAACTGCCGGCGCGCGGTGATGTGGCCGCCGGAGATCCCCGGCCAGGCGTGTTGGGCTCGATGGCGCCGGCACAGGTTCTGCGGCGTGGAGGCAGACACCGAAGGGCGCTTCACCATCCCCACCGCAATGGAAAGCGGTACGCGCCGATCGCTGGTGGGTGTCTCGGTCGGCGGCGAACGCCACAACGCACAACTCCGGCTCAACTACCGCTGCAAACCGGGCGGTTGGGTACAGTGCGAGTTAATCTCCGCCATCCCCTCACGCCTCCACCCCGATGTGGAAGGCGTCCCCGGCTTCACCTTTGCCGAAGCCGACCGCCTGACCGGCGATCAGGTGGACCAGGTCGTGACCTGGCAAGGACGAAGCGACATCTCCCCCGTGGGCGACACCCTGGCCATCCGCATCAAGATGTTCCAGGCCAAGGTCTTCGCGTATTGCTGCTAACTTTGGCAAGGCGGCACAGAATCCTGCGGAAAGAACCAGCCAAAACCCAACCGTGTCATTCCGGTCATTCGCAAGAGGTGGGTTCAGCCAATTCTCTTGTCTTATCCAGCCATTGGAATCAGTATCCACGGTTCCTAAGGTTAGGAACCCCGAGTTCC
>CAZTAB010000067.1:0-3248 GCA_964611475.1 uncultured Verrucomicrobiota bacterium
GTACTAGTCGCCAGGCATAACGCGTATTCGACCGCCGACGGAAACGTGCTTCTGATCGCCATGCCAGACCCCAACGCGTGCAGGGTCGGCCTGCTTGCCACTGAATAACAGCGACCAGTTTTCACCGCCGTCGGTGCTAAGAAACAGTCCGCCATCCCACTCGTGACAGCCCAGGTATAGAACGTCCGCGTTGACCGGGTCTGCGGCCAGAGCAAAGAACCATCTCGGACCCTCCAGACCCTTCACCATCGGCCGCCACGTCTTTCCCCTGTCGTCCGCGCGGTACACGCCGCCCGGCGAATCGCCGACCTTGTGGGCGGAGACGTAGACGACGTTCGACTTGTCCGGTACTGTCAGAATTCGCGTGCCGACCACCGGCCCCAAACCGGCTTGCAGACAACGCCAACTAATACCGCCGTCGGTGCTCTGGTAGAAGCCGTAGTCTGTTGTCGCGTACATGAGTTTTGCATTTTCATGATCAACGCCCAACGAGAACAGATGTGCGTCAGCTGGGATATTAAGTTTCCCGTCGGTGTTGAGCACCGACCATGATCCCTTCCGGCCGGACGCTCTGCTGATATAGATGCGTGGGCCGAACTTCGTCTCCGCTGAGGCGGTTTTGAGTTTCGCGGTTTTCGGAGTATGACCCACCGACGTTGCGTGTGCGGCGAAAACCGTTTTTGTATCGTGCGGGCTTGGTTCCAGGACGGCCAGCGGACCCGCGGCTGCGAATGCCTGCCGCCATGTTGCTGCGTGATCGTCTGAGATAAAGAGTTTGCCCGTACCCGTGACCGTTACGACCCGCCCGGTCGGCAGCGTCAGGAGGGCGTTGTGGGTGTTCCATACCGTACTGCCATCGAAATCGATGCCGATATTCGCATTCCGCCACGACTGCCCGCCATCGGTTGTCACACGAATCCCGCCACAATCCAGGCCGACGTATGCGATCTCCGGGTCTGTCGGGTCAACCGCCAACGCGCCGGGCGTTCCACCGCCACCCGGGCCGATCGCACGGAACTGTATCCCGTAGGCTACACCGGTCAGCAACAGCGGCAACAAAAGAGCCAATTTGTAGTTCATAATTTATACGCAGTGCGAAGGGTAGCAGAGGGCGATGGACGGAACAAATTCGGGGACGAGGGACGGGAGGTTGTTCCGTTCGTGAAAGCGCGGCGCGTGTTGTTCCGGAATGCCCGGGTCCTCAATTAGTATTTGCTCGCATTTCCTCCTTCTTCATTTGGATCAGCACCCGTATGGTTTTATCGCGTGTCCGTGTACAGGCCCGACTTTACTAACCATGACCCGGCAAAAACCCAATATCCTTATCTTTTTCACCGCCCAACACCGCTGGGATTGTAGCGGTCTGCACGGCAACCCGCACGACCTGATGCCCAACTTCGACCGCCTGGCCGTGCGCGGGACCCACCTGGAGCACTGCTTCACATGTCAACCGGTGTGCGGTCCGGCACGGGCATGTATCCAGACGGGGCAGTATGCATCCACCCATGGCTCCTGGCAAAACGGGATTCCCCTGACGCGAAACGTGCCGCGGCTGGCCGAGCTCTTTAACAAGGCGGGTTACCACACGGGCTACATCGGGAAATGGCATCTCGCCCGGCACAAGGCGGGAGCAGTGTCGGAAGAGGATCGCGGTGGCTACCGGGAATGGCTCGCCTCGAACGCCCTGGAGATGACCTCGAACGCTTACGATACGGTGATGTGGGATGGCGACAATCGCGAGGTACACCTGCCGGGATACCGCGTCGATGCCTGCACGGACGCGATGATTCGATTTCTCGGCCGGAACCGGGAAGATCCTTTTCTACTGATGACCAGCTTCCTCGAGCCGCATCACCAGAACCACATCGACGACTACCCTCCGCCCGACGGATACCGGGAGCGTTATGCCAGGTGCTGGGTGCCCCCCGACCTGGCAGCCCTGGGCGGTTCGACGCAGCAGCACCTGGCCGGCTATTACGGGATGGTCAAGCGCCTGGACGAGGCGCTGGGCCGCGTTGTGGACGCGTTGAAGTCGCTGCGAATGCTCGACCGCACGATCATTCTCTTCTGCAGTGATCACGGTTGTCACTTCAAGACGCGCAACTCCGAATACAAGCGCTCCTGTCACGAGAGCTCCATTCGCGTACCCTCCATGTTGCACGGCGGTCCGTTCACGGGAGGCGGGAAGGTGCGGGAGCTGGTCAACCTGGTCGACCTGCCACCCACGCTGCTCGATGCGGCGGGCATCGAGGTGCCGCCTCACATGCAGGGACGTTCGATCCTGCCGCTGGTGGATCGCAAGGCGGCTCCCGAATGGCCCGGTGAGGTGTTCTTTGAGACGAGCGAGGCCGAGATCGGCCGCGGGATCCGCACGCGGAACTGGAAATACCACGTGGTGGCCGATCCGGAACAGCACGACGGCCGGGGCGGGGCCGCCGAGTACCGTGAGGCGTTTCTGTATGACATGAACGCGGATCCCTACGAGCTCTGCAACCTGGCAGGTGTGGAATCACATCGCGAACTGTCCGATGCGTTGCAGGAGCGTCTGCAACAGCGCGTCGCAGCCGCCGGGCAACCCCGCCTCACCATCCGGGCAGCCGAACCCCGCAAACTGGGGCAGCGGGTGATGAAGGCGGATCCCCTGGATCACCCAGGGAGGCCGTAACTCGGCAAACGTATCAATCGGCGGATTCAAGGAGTTTGGATTTGTACGTGCCTGGAAATCAGGGCAAAAGGATCTCGGATTGTATTCTCATCGTCCGACAAAACCAAATGAGTCGCTTTTCCCCTTGCTGTATCCCTCCCCATGCGATTCACCCCCGATTCCCGTGAGATTCTGGCAACGAATGGACAACGGTTTCGTAGCTGGCGTAATAACAACCAGTTGGAAAAACAACAAATGGATGTAGTAAAAATCCCTCATTCCAAGTTGGCCACGCGAGTTTCGATTCTCGCCACCCGCTCCAGAATCCGCCAAAACTCCTGGCAATTAAATGTCTAGCGTTCCGTGCCTTACACTATCAATGGGCATTGACATGGGCTCGGCGGGGTTGAGGTTAAGGCCCATTTCGATCATGGCATGATCGGCAGGGTGGATGAGAACCCCTCGGTGTTCGGCATCAGCGAGACAACCCATTGGCACGCGCCGCGATTATTGGAGTCGATCGCTGAACAACTGGTGCAGGGGAACTTGTGGGCGAGCAGACAAACATCCACACAGAGCAGCAAGTCGTCGTCGGTGAATTAGG
>CAZTAB010000068.1:0-6213 GCA_964611475.1 uncultured Verrucomicrobiota bacterium
GCATGTCCATAGGAATGAACTCCCAAGATACTTGGACCTAGCAACTGCAGCCTCACCACACTGGTCCTCAAAGCCGCAGCACGCAACTTCCGAGCCAAATGCAGTTTCCACCTCCCCCGAAGAGCATTTAAAGGGGATTCCTGCCGGTGGCATCGAAACTGCTTTTCCGGATGAGCGTTCCGAAACGGATGAACCCCGGAGGGCACGATCGTCATGAGTACAACGAGTGAAGCTTCAGGAATTCTCGAAGTTTTAGTAAAGCGTCAGGCGCTGACCAGCGAGGAGATCAATGCGGCGGAGACCGAAGCCCACAATGCTGGCGCCAAGTTGGAGCGTTTTCTTGTAGATTCCAATATCGTTTCGGACGTCGAGATGGCGCTGGCTCTCTCCGAATACCTCAATATTCCCCCGATTTCCCTGGATAAGTTCAATCCATCCGGTCCGTTGATGGACCTGATTCCGAAGGAAATCATCACCCGATATCAACTCATCCCGGTGGCTAGGACGGAAACACTGCTGACCATCGCGATGTCGGATCCCCTCGATGTAGTCGGTCTGGACCAGGTGCAGGCCCGCACAGGGCTAGATGTGACCCCGCTGATTGCCCCGGAAAGTCACATCCAGGACATCATTTCCACTTTTACCAGCGAGTTCGCGACGGGACTTGAAAATGTTCTCCGCGACATCTCCGAAAAAGGCGATCTTGACGCTGGCGCGGAGGAGGTCGAGGACCTGAGCCTGGATCAGATGCCCGAAACCTCCGAGGACGCGCCCGCGATTCGCGTGGTCAACTCGGTCATGGTGGAGGCGTTGCGTCTTGGCGCAAGTGACATACATATTGAGCCGATGGAGAAGCTGATTCGTCTCCGTTACCGCATTGACGGGCTGCTATACGAGAGTTCCAGTCCGCCGAAGGCTCTTCAAGCCGCGATTATTTCCCGGCTGAAAATCATGTCGAATCTGGACATTGCCGAGCGGCGGGTTCCCCAGGACGGCCGGTTCAAAATTCGCGCGATGAACAAGGAGGTGGACATCCGGTTGAGTCTTCTCCCCACGGTTTACGGCGAGAAGATTGTAATGCGTATTCTCGACAAGACCGCACTGGCCCCCAGCCTGTCCTCGCTGGGTCTGGATCAGAAAGCATATGAGGGTTTTGCAACCTCCCTGCACCAGCCCTACGGCATGATCCTTGTTACCGGCCCGACGGGCAGTGGCAAGACGACCACGCTGTATTCGGGCCTTCAGGAATTGAACAAATCCGGGGTGAATATCATCACCGCCGAGGATCCGGTGGAATACCAGTTGCCTGGCATTAATCAGGTCCAAATCAATGCCGACGTGGGGCTGACCTTTGCATCGGCACTCCGTTCGGTGCTTCGCCAAGACCCGGATATTGTCATGGTGGGGGAAATTCGTGACCAGGAAACGGCGAGTATTGCGGTAAAAGCGGCGCTCACGGGCCACTTGGTCCTGAGCACGTTACATACGAACGATGCGCCCGGGGCCATCAGCCGTTTGGCGAATATGGGAATCGAGCCGTTTTTGCTGGCATCGTCGGTGATCATGACGCAGGCCCAAAGACTGTATCGGAAACTATGTTTTTCCTGTCGGCGGGAGCGGGAAATCGATCCGCAAACCCTTCGGCTCAATGACATCGATCAGTGCCTGTTCGACGGGATGACCACCTACGAAGCCGTCGGGTGTCCGAAGTGCAATGGAATCGGGTACCGCAGCCGGGGTGCCCTGATGGAGATTCTTGTGATGGACGACGAGATGAGGGAACTCGTCGGCAAGGAAACCAATGCAAAGGAAATTCTAAAGCAGGCACAGCGTTCAGAGATGAAAACGTTACGCGAAGTCGGGATGGAACGTGTTCGGGATGGGCAGACAAGCTTGGAGGAGATCCTGAGAGTCACCAGCAAGGCATAAGGACAGGTCCAACAGTATTGGAGAAATGGGAATGGCATCTACGGTAATGGAGTACAGCAGATCCCGCCCCGTCGCGAATGGTACGAAGTCGGGCGGAAAGTTCCGGAAAATCCCGGGCGCGAGGAAAATCAGGCAAAAGGAGTTGCCTGTCTTCACGCGGCAAATGGCGGCCATGATTTCGTCCGGCATGCCGATTGTTCAGACACTGGAAGCACTGGAGGGACAGACGGAAAACAAGGTTTTTGGTGCCGTGGTCGCCGGCGTTCGCACCGAGATCGAGGGCGGGGCTTCGCTTACCGAAGCCATTAAATCGTATCCGGACGTGTTTACGGAACTATACGTAAGCATGCTGCAAGCGGGCGAAACGAGCGGCCTTCTTGCCGAGACCACGGAGCGGCTCGCGTACTACCTGGAAGCCGAGGCCAATCTTCGTCGCAAAGTGACTTCGGCGATGATGTATCCGGCGATTGTTACGACTGTTGCGTTTCTTCTGACCTCCGCGATGATGATCTGGATCGTTCCCGCTTTCGCCGGGATTTACGATGATTTCGACGCAGCGCTGCCAGGCCCAACACAGTTGCTTGTCAATGTAAGCGAGTTTGTGCGCAAGTATGCTCCCTTCGTGTTTGGATCGCTTACTGTCGCCATAGTGATGGCCGTCCAGTTCAAGAAGACTGAGAAAGGAGCCTATCTATGGGATTCTCTGACCTTGAAACTTCCCATTTTCGGGGACCTGATTCGCAAGGTCGCATTGAGCCGGTTCGCCTCCACGTTTGCCCAGATGACCCGGAGTGGCGTTCCCATTCTGGAGGCGCTCGAGATCACGTCTGTCGCCACGGGAAACCGCGTGCTGGGCTCAACAGTGAAAGAGGCCCAATTGGTGGTGGAGCGTGGCGAACCGCTTTCCACTGCCCTCGTAGATGACCCCAATTTTTCGACGATGCTTGTCCAGATGCTCTCCGCAGGCGAAAAATCTGGGAAAGTGGATGAAATGTTGGCGAAAACCGCAGAGTTCTACGAGAGCGAGGTCGATGCGACCCTCTCAGGGCTGACATCGCTCATCGAACCTCTGTTGATCGTCTTTCTTGGTGTGATCATCGGAGGCATCGTGCTGTGCATGTTTATGCCAATCTTCAAAATGCACGAATTGGTCCAGTTTTAAACGAATTTTGGGGCAAAACGCTATCCGGACCTAGGCCTGACCTGACCGTTCACCGGCCCTTTCGTTTCACCTTCCAATTTTATTTCCAGGAATTGGGACAATTCTCAAGAGATGGATCTCTTCGGCACATTTGACGATGTGACGAAGTTTTTTCGTGCAAAAGCAGGAGCATGCCCCCATGTTTTGAAAAAATGAGAATGTCTTCATGTTGTTGGGCATGACATTCGCCTCGTTGGCACACTTTCGAAGAGCTGGTTTGGGGGAAACCGCGAACGAGAAAATAAAAGGTTGGTGTAACCATGTCGCGCATCCTGCTGGTTGACGATGAGCCCAGTATCCTGAGTGTCCTCACCACTATTCTCAAGGGGGAGGGTCACGATGTGATCACAAGCCGGGGTGGCGACAGCGCTCAGGAAACGATTGGTCGCGAAGAATACGATTTGATGATCAGCGATATCCGGATGAGTCCCGTCGACGGCATGCAGCTTTTGAAGCAATCCCGACGGGAACGACCCGGCGCAGCGGTGATCATGCTCACCGCGTACGGTTCGGTGGAGACGGCGGTCGAGGCCATGAAGGAAGGGGCCTTCGATTATGTTACCAAGCCATTCAAGGTCGATGAACTCCTCATCACGGTGAAGAGAGCCTTGGAGTACATGAATATTGTCGCGGAAAACGTGTCGTTGAAGCAGCAGCTTCAATCCCGGTATCAGTTCGAAAACATTGTGGCGGAGAGTCCAGCGATGCGCTCCATCTGCGAAATGATCGAGCGGGTTGCGCCTACCGATACCACCGTTCTGGTCCTTGGCGAGAGCGGTACGGGCAAGGAACTCGTCGCGAAGGCCATTCATTCCTACAGTTTGCGAAAGACGAAAGCTTTTGTGCCCATCAACTGTGCCGCCATGCCCGAACCACTGCTGGAATCGGAGCTGTTCGGCCATCTAAAGGGCGCGTTTACTGGCGCTACAAGCAACAAGGAGGGCTTGTTCGAAGCGGCCAACGGCGGCACCATCTTTCTCGATGAAATCGGTTCCATGCCCCTTGCGCTGCAGGGAAAGCTGCTCCGGGTGTTGCAGGAGAGGGAGATCCGACCGGTAGGGGGGACGCAGACGACCAGCGTGGATGTGCGGGTTCTGGCCGCAACCAACGACAACCTGGAAGAGAAAATAAAGTCTGGGGAGTTTCGCGAGGACCTCTTTTACCGACTGAGCGTGATTCCCATTACGATCAATCCGCTGAGGGAACGGCGCGAAGACATTCTTCCCCTCGTTTACCACATTATTAGGTCAACGGTCGGTGAGAATGGGAACTGCCCTGAACTGGACGGGGAGGCACAGCTCATTTTCGAACGCTATCCTTGGCCGGGAAACGTCCGGGAGTTGGAAAATGCGGTGCGACACGCTATGACCTTCGGAAGTGAAGGGAAAATCACGAAAAACGAGCTTCCGGCCCGCATTGTGGAGTCGATCGGCGAAGCCGATCTGGGGGTCGGCTTGGCCAGCGGCAGGGATACGGATGATGAGTACCGCGGCAAGTCGCTGAAAGCATTCCTTCGCCAGAAGGAAAAGGAATATCTGGAGCTGGTGCTGGAGATGATGGACGGGGACAAAGATGCCGCCGCCAAGTCCCTCAAGATCAGCCTTGCCACTCTGTACCGGAAACTTCCGGATCCGAGCGATTAGACCCCGCCTGCAAGGGTCATGGTTTTATCAATTTGCTTTTTTCGCTACGGGCTTTCCTGGTCGGACGAATGGATTCCACGCCTACTCACCTACGTATGTCCAGCGGTCCATATCCTTGCAATGGAATCCGGTACCGTTGTCAACGGATGCTCAGTGGGTCGGTTATTTTTGGTGGAGCTTGACCCTTGTGCAGCAGAATATGGATATGATGCTTCCAGTTGTATTCAAACTATACAGGAATGCCCAGGGAGTTTCTTCAGCGCCATGGTTCCTCATCTTGTTTTAATGCCCCAATCGGCTCCTTTATCAAAGAATTTTCCACTTCATTTCTGCTAGGATGTGGGCTGTTTCTCACTCCAACGTAACGTCTGCGCCTTTTGGGGGTGAAGTTCCCTAGACCTTCTTGGCCCTAGAGGCATATTCCCTTTCAAAATTTCTTAATTTTGATAATTCCTGTGTGTTTCGGGACGTTGAGGCAGTGTAGAATATCCAGGGAAATTGCCTGAAATGGTGCCGAAAGCCGCCGGGTAGACCGGCAAACCACCCACTTTCTCCCGATTTGGCACGGACAGTGCTTAATAAATATCCAGCCTAATAAAAGCGGGTGTGTATCACCGTAGACACCGGAACCAACGAAAAATAAACACAAGAAGCAAAAGTAAGGAGAACAGCAATGAGTAAAAGTAAAAAGAGTGGTTTTACCCTCGTGGAAATCATGATTGTCGTGGCCATCATCGGCCTTCTGGCGGCTATCGCCATCCCCTCCTTCGTCCGTGCACGTACCACGTCGCAGACGAACACCTGCATCAACAACCTTCGTCAGATTAGCGGTGGGATTGATCAGTGGGCGATCGAGAACAACAAGGTGAATTCTGATTCCGTTGATATGCCCAATATCTATGTCTACCTGAAAACGGAGCCTGTCTGCCCTGCGAACGGATCGTACGTGCTGTCGACTGTTGCTAGCGACCCGACTTGCAGCGTTAAGGATCACGCGCTTCCTTACCGGCGCTAACTTGTCACCAGCCGATTCTAAGATCGGGCTAGTTGCCTGAGTCCGTGACGTATCTGGTGCCATCGTTCAATAATGGGTTTTCTTTATAAGGAGTTGCCCACATCCCCCGTGCGGTCGAGGCCGAGCGAGGGGTTGTGGGCTAATCCGGTTTGCTTTCCATGGCGGTCGGCTGACAATGTCTGGATCGTGGGATTCCTGCGGATTTATTAGTGAGGCAGAATCGAGATGAAGCACAATCTGGCAAGAATTTGGGAAGAAGTTGGCTTCGCATTGGTTGAGATCATGATCGTCGCTGCCATCATCGCGTTGCTGATCACCATGATGATCCCATGACGGGTCGGGTACGGGCCGGGAACCTCACCCAAACCACGATATCCGCAGTAACAACCTTCCTTCGGCAGAGAGCGATGGAGCAGACCGGCAGC
>CAZTAB010000069.1:0-6798 GCA_964611475.1 uncultured Verrucomicrobiota bacterium
GCATTTCTTCTCATTCTGGCTTTAGTCGTTGGAAGAGTGGTGGACCGCGTCCACATTGCATGGCTCAGGGCCCGGGAGGCGGAACTTTCATCCATTCTCGCCAGCAGCATGAATACCATCCCCGCCAACTGGAACCTGGAGCAGGCCTTTCTTGTATCCGGTTCCGTAGTCATTGCAAACGACTACTTCAAGTCGTTCGTGTCCGCGATCAGAAATCTTTTCGGAGGCCGGTTGCCCGCGTACGAAACGCTCGTCGAGCGGGGCCGGCGGGAGGCCATTGTGCGCATGCTTGAGGAGGCAAGGAACGGCTCAGCCAACGCCGTCTGGAATGTACGATTTGTCACAACCACTCTGCACGGTGATGAAGGAGGGCGGGCGGGCGGGATCGAACTGTTGGCCTACGGCACGGCACTTCGCGTTTCTTGACGGCATACGATTTCCAACGCCAGAAATTCTCCCGTCGTGAATTACCGAGCCCCTGGGGTTGCCAATGGGCAACCAGAGAAACCCTTGGTCGTTCGCTGCAAGGCAACCGGGCACGCCGCTTCTTCAGAATGGTCTTCGACCACTACAATCAGCCAGACATGATCCGCTGGATTGATGCACGCTCTCCCCGAAAACCCGGATCACCCTTCCGCGAACTCGTCCGAAAAGAAATCGAACGGGTCCTCCTGCGGGGTCGAATCGGGCTCGTAAACGTAATTGAAGATCATACCGACCCACGTCATGGTCATTAAGGCGATAAGAACCCACAGGGCAATGCGCCATCCCCGCCCGTAGACTGCGGTCTCGATCCGAGACCCCGGTGCGAACGCTTGCCTCCGACCACGCCCAATCGGCATAGGATTCGCATTCGGCCAACCCTCCGAACCGACTTCAGGAGAAGCGTCCACCGGCAGGTCCGACACGACTTGATCACTTCCCCCCGGATCAAGAATTGTTACGCCGCCATCTTCCTCCACAACCCAAGGCCGCGACGTCTCGCGCGCGCGGAATTCCTTGGTTTCAGGATCGTAACGAAACAGACCTTGTGCCATGAATGTCTTGAACACCCACCTTTCCGCATTAACCTTACCTCGGAATCCATTTTTTTTCAACCCCATTTCCCAGCCCCGTGATGCCGAAACTCAAAATTGCAGTCCTCGTTGACCCGGAAGCCATTCCGCCCGATGACCCCCATTTCGAACACGGCGAGGGGCTCCTCTCCCAGGAAGTGGAGTTTCACGTGGCGGAAACACTCCGGGAAATGGATCATCACGTCGCAGTCATGCCTTTTCAGGAAAATATCCATGACGCCATAGACTCTCTTCGGGCCTATAACCCGGAGCTGATATTCAACCTCACGGAACACCACGGAGGGGACCGCCGCAAAGATCAGCACATCGTATCTCTCCTCGAGCTGCTGGACTTCCGGTACACGGGAACCGGTCCGGAGGGAATGATCTTGTGCCGGGACAAGGCTCTGGGAAAGGCGGTGCTCCGGCACTACGGGATCACGGTCCCCGATTTCGTCTCGATCCCCCCAGGAAAGCGAAGCATCGGGCGGCCCTTCCCCTTTCCCGCCATCGTAAAGCCGCGCTTTGAAGACGGCTCAGACGGTATTTCCCTGCGCTCACTGGTTTCGAACAGAGAGGAACTGGAGGACCGAGTAGCCCTTGTACACAAACATATGAGACAGCCGGCCATCTGCGAGGAGTACATCGAGGGCCGAGAAATCTACGTTGGGATCACGGGCAACGGCCGGCTGACATCCTATCCCGCACGCGAAGTACGCTTCGACGGCCCGATGAACGGCCCCCGGTTCGCCACCTCCCGGGTGAAATTGGACGAGAAGTACCGCCAGAAGTGGAAAATCGACTTCACTGATGCGCGACTAGGCGACGAAATGGATCGGGAAGCGGGCCAGATCGGAAAGCAAATCTACCGAATTCTCCAGATCAGAGATTTTGGCCGGATCGATATGCGGATCACGAAGGACAACCAGTTCGTGTTCCTGGAAGCCAATCCAAACCCCGACCTCACGATGGGAGACGAAATCGCGGAAGCTGCTGAAAAATCTGGCGTCTCCTACGAGCAACTCGTCAGCCGCATCCTCCGGCACGCCTGGAGCCGCTACGAAAACGGAAAAGCCTGACCCTACCCAGCCACATCATGAATCATCCATATCGGCGGACCAAGCCCGGGGACCGACCCTGCCCGGAACCACAACGAGCCGCGCCGTGCCCCATATATTTTTAATTTTCGGTTTGGGAGCTTTAGATGTATATCTAGGGAACGCGTAAGGTCCCGATCGGACTGGTGGATCATTAGCGGCATGCGACTCCGAACAAATCAGTATATCGCCCTTGTGGGGCTAACAGCACTCGAGACGATCAGGCAGCCAATCTGCCTGATACTCACGGCGACATGTGCACTTTTCGTTGGCGTACTGCCAGCAATCCTGACCCATTCGCTCGGTGAATCGGCCCGCCTCGTCTCGCACAGCGCGCTCGCATTTCACTTCGTTGGCGGGCTGGTGCTTGGAGGATATGCCGCATGCGCCTCACTCACCCACGAGATCAAGCGTGGAACCGCTGCGGCCATCCTCAGCAAGCCGGTTGAACGAACAACATTTTTCCTCTCCAAGTTCCTAGGAATCGCCATCGTGATCCTGCTTTTCTCCTGTGTGCAAACGCTGGCCTGCCTCCTCAGTGTACGCACCGTCCACGATCCCTACACGCTGGACGTTTTCGCCCAGGGGGCACTTCTCATGGCGATTTTCCTGGGTTTCGCTCTTGCTGGAATTCTCAATTACACCCTTCGGCGCCCGTTCTCCTCCAACGCCTTCATGCTGATGTTCGTTTTCATGCTCGCCGCCTTCGTAGTCGTGAATTTCATCGATTCACACGGAGACCCATCACCCTTCGGAGAGCGGATTGACTGGGCGTTGGTACCCGCCAACGTCCTGGTGGCCATGGGCGTTCTGGTCCTTGCCGGAATATCCGCGGGCCTCGCCACGCGACTGGACATGGTCGCGACACTGTCCGTCTGCAGCATCGTTTTCCTGCTTGGACTCATGTCCGATTACCTGTTCGGACGCGCCGTGGACGAGTCATGGATCGCGTTCTTTGTCTACCACGCACTGCCCAACTGGCAGAACTTCTGGGTCATCGATGCATTGTCGGAAGAAAAGAACATATCCACCACCTACCTGCTCACCGCGGGCAAGTATGGCCTGCTCTATCTGGCGGGCGTACTCTGCATGGGCCTCCTTGCATTCAAGAAAGTGGAAGTCAGAGCATGATTGAATCCCCAGACAAAGTCATCGTAGAAGCCGCCGGGCTCACCAAGGTCTTCCGGGATTTCTGGCACCGGCCCAAGGTCCATGCGCTCACGGAGCTGGATCTTACCGTCAGACGAGGCGAAGTATTCGGCCTCCTCGGCCCGAACGGGTCGGGCAAGAGCACCACCATCAAACTGATCCTGGGCCTGCTCCATCCCACGCGCGGGCGCATCCAGGTTCTCGGTCACCCTCCACGAGACGTGAGGATGAAACGCAAAATCGGGTATCTGCCGGAGGAGTCCTACCTCTACCCCTACCTTACGGGGCGGGAAACCTTGGATTTCTACGCCAAGCTCTTCGATCTAAACCGTCAGGAACGCAAGGAGAGAATCGACACCCTGCTGGACTGGATCGGCCTGAAACACCTGCGGAATCGTGTTGTGGGAGAGTTTTCCAAGGGAATGGCCCGACGCATTGGCCTGGCTCAGGCCCTCATCAACGATCCGGAACTCGTGATCCTAGACGAGCCGACGTCGGGACTTGATCCCCTGGGAACACGGCAAGTGAAAAATCTCATCCTCAAGCTCAAGGCAGAGAGGAAAACGGTCATTCTCTCCTCCCACCTGCTGGCGGATGTGGAAGACGTTTGCGACCGGGTCGCCATCCTCTACGGCGGACAGATCCGCGTCGCGGGAACCGTGCACGAACTGCTCGAAACACAGGAGCGCTACCGGGTCACCTTGCCGGAACTGCCTCCGGCCGAGCTGCGGCGGGTGCTGGGAATGGTCAGGGACGCGCTGAAGGACGAACCCGACATCGACCACCCGCGGGTGAGCCTGGAGAGCCTTTTCCTCGACATCGTGGACAAGGCGCAGAGCACTGGCGATGCCAGTGGCGTCCGGCACGAGGGGCCTGTAGCCGAAGTCGTGGGAAAAGGCGCAGGCAAGAAGGGGTCTGCGCTTCTGGACAACCTGGTCTCGCCGCCTCCTGACCTCCCGCCCACGCCACCCGCCGGGGACACACCGGTGCCGACGGAACATCATGAAGAAATGGATGATCACGCGAGGAAAGCAGCCGACGACAAGCTCAAGGGCTATCTTTCGAAGCGCTCGGACGATTGATTCCCTGTTCACATGAACAAAATCCTCGCCATTGCCGCCATCAGCCTCCGCACGACCGTCCGGTCCAAGGTCGTACTGAGCCTAATCGTCATTCTGATGCTCGTCATCATTGGTCTGCCGCTGACCATCAAAACCGACGACACCATTTCTGGCGAGGTCCAGATCCTGGTCACCTACACGCTGGGAATTGTGATGGCGATGCTCTCCATTGTCACCCTGTGGGCCGGTTGCGCTGCAATCTCAACCGAAATAGCCGAGCGCCAGATCCACATGGTGGTCACCAAACCGGTGAGCCGATTCCATATCTGGTTTGGAAAATGGCTTGGGCTCGTCATCCTGAACGCGGCATTGCTTTGCCTCAGCGGAGCAACGGTATATGGACTGCTGCGCTGGAACACCCGACCCTCGACCCTAGACAAGGAAGAGGTACAGCAACTCGAGGAGGAAATCCTCGTCGCGCGGAAACAAATCAGCCCGCAAATTCCCGACGTGGAAAAAGAAGCGCGACAAATGGCCGAGCAGTGGATGAAATCCAAGGATGTTCCCGCAGAGGCGTCTATGGACGAAGCCATGGGCCTGGCACGGAAGATGATTCTGGCCAATTTCTTCTCCGTTGCACCAGGCGCCACGCACACGTGGGACTTCGAACTCCCGGGCCACGTCCAAGAAGACCGCCCGCTTCAAGTTCGCTACAAGTTCGCGACCTCACGAATGGAAGTCACAGCCATGCAGGGAACGTGGACCGTAGGGGGACCGGACGCCCCGCGCCAGTCAAGAGCTGACCGCAATGACATGGCCGAGGGATTTCACACTCTCCGGGTGCAGGACCACGTTGCATCCCCGGACGGCTCCCTTCAGGTGTCATTCAAGAACACGAACATCCAGAGGCCAGTCACGATCTATTTCCCGCCCCAGGACGGCATCAGCGTCTTCGTCTACGTGGGGGGCTTTGCAGGAAATCTGACCCGCGCGCTCCTGGTCCTCCTTCTTCACCTTTCCTTCCTGGCCGCCGTTGGAGTAACCGCCGGGAGTCTTCTCTCTCTACCCACCGCCACCTTTACCGCGCTGTACTTCGTGGTGCTGCTGAAGTTCATCCCGTACATCGAGACAATGGCATCCCGTGAATCCTTCGCAGGCGGGCCAGGACAAAAGGGAAACATGGTGATGGACGTTTTCCTGCTTCTCTTCTACCAGGGGATGAACCTGCTAGTCGCCCCGCTGAAATCGGCGAACCCGCTGGATGCCCTCGGCATCGGTGAACTCGTGCCCTGGAGCTGGGTGGGCGCCATGTTCCTGATCAAAGTCGTCATCTATGGAGGAGCCATCGCCCTGATCGGCCAGTGGCTTTTCAACCGGCGCGAACTCGGCTTGCCCTCATGAAGTCATTCCTGCATACCGCACTCCTGGTGCTGCTGGCCATCGGGTTCATCGCCGGATCCGGCAACGTACAGAAGTCCCTTCTCACGCAACGGACGGAACTCACGCCGGGGGCTGTCGATCCCGTAAAGAACATGCCGCCCTGGGTTGCGTTCGTGACCGTCGCCATGGGTGGATTCCGCGGCCTTATCGTTGATGCGTTGTGGCTCCGCGCAACGCGCATGCAGGAGGAAGGCCGTTACTTCGAGCTGGTGCAGCTCTCGGACTGGATTACAAAACTCGAGCCGCGGTTCGCGGAAATCTGGGGATTCCACGCCTGGAACCTGGCCTGGAATGTGAGCGTTCTGTTCAACGAGCCCGAGGACCGGTGGCGCTGGGTACAGCATGGCATGAGAATGCTCCGGGACGAGGGGCTATTCTACAATCCCGGATCGCCACAGCTCTACTGGGATTTGGGCTGGATTTTCCAGTTTAAAATGGGCGCGAACCTCGATGACGCCCACTATCACTACAAGGCCAGCTGGGCCAGGGAAATGTCCGCCCTGTTCGACGGCATGTCCCCGGACTTCGAGTTCTACCTTGGGGTGCCTCAGACAATGGCCGGCCTCCAGGCGAATCCGGAAACCGGGGCGCTGATCGACCGGCTCATTGCTGCCGGCGCTGACGAATTACACCTGGAAAGCCTTGCCGCTACCAACGCGTCCGAACGTGTGTGGACGTTGATGTCCACGGACCCAGCGGCCCCAGCCCTCCTCGCGTCCCTCAAGCGGCAGAAAATCGAGAACGCAAACAAGATAGACCTAAAAAAAATGGAATACGTGGAGAAGGAGTACGGCCCGCTCGACTGGCGGCTGCCCGACGCGCACGCCATCTATTGGGCGGAGCAGGGCAAAGAACATGCGGAAGGATTCAACGTCCTTCAGCTGAACCGTATGACATTTCAGTCGCTGGCTTCCGCGTTCCGCTTCGGCTACGCATTCTACGATATTTTCGGAGAACTGATCCCCTCCCCTAACCTCGACCTCTACAAGCGCGTCC
>CAZTAB010000070.1:0-4131 GCA_964611475.1 uncultured Verrucomicrobiota bacterium
CGCAGGCCTGAGCGAGATTCTGTTCCGCGAAACCGGGGAAGAAGATCCGTAGTGCGAAAGCGGCGATCTACTTCGCGCGAGGAGAGCAAACATCAAGGACAATGAGAAGATCCACGTTGCTGTCGTCGGACTCGGGTTTGGCGCCAAGTTTGTTCCGATCTTCCTCGATCATCCGGGCGTGGCGTCCGTCGCGATCTGCGATTCTGATCCGGAGAGATTGGAGAGCGTGGCGGGGATTTTCGACATCCGTGAAACATTTGCAGATGTGGAAGAGGTCATTGCGTCGCCGGATTTCAATGCCGTGCATTTGAATACGGGCATTCCCGATCACGCGAAACAGACGCTGTCCGTGCTGGAATCCGGCAAGCACTGCGCCTGCGCCGTCCCCATGGCGACCGCCATCGAGGACTTGCGGGCCATCGTCGACGTTGAACGCAGGACGGGCTTGAACTACATGATGATGGAGACGTCCGTCTACACCCGTCCGTTCCTGCACGCGTCGGACCTGCTGGATAAAGGTGAATTCGGTCGGGTCCAATTCCTTCGGGGCGCGCACTATCAGGATATGGAAGGCTGGCCGCCGTACTGGGCCGGGCTGCCGCCCATGTGGTATGCCACCCACGCCATCAGCCCGCTGCTGGCCCTTTCGAAGTCCCGCGCCGTCCGGGGCCTTGGATTCGGTTCCGGTGAGATGAGGGAGTAATTACGGCGGCCATTCGACAATCCCTTTCCGATCGAGACCGCAATCTTTCAACTCGAATCACCGGGGTTGAGCGTCGAGGTGACACGCTCACTGTTTGATTGCGCGCGCCCTTACATGGAAAGCTTCACCGTCTACGGTGAAAATGCCTGTTACGAATGGCAGATGGAAGACGAACACCCCCTGCTCTTCCGCATGAGTCCCGTCATTCCGGGCAGGCCCCGGAGCGCAACTGCTGAACACGCGGAGCCGCCGGACCGGGCCGACCGGCTGCCGGCGCCGTTGCGCCGGTTCACCCAGACGTTTCTGCTGGGAACGGATGAGAAACACCTGTCCGTCGAGCAGGGCGGAGGACCCCACGGGTCACATCCTCCCCTGGTTCACGAGTTCGTTTCCAGTATCCTCGAACGGCGAAAACCGGCGATCGACGGTGTCACCGGCGCGAACTGGACGGCTGCCGGCATCTGCGCGCACGAATCGGCCATGAAAAACGGCGAGGAAGTCGTGGTGCCGGGATTCGACTGATCACAGGACTCTGCACGACAACGTCGTTTATTCTTTTCGTGACGGGTACGCCAAAAACGTCATCCATCGCGGGTTTTTACCGGGGATACATCAGACTGGCGCTCCACTATTGAACCGGGCCTCTCCTCGCGATAGAATCCCGGGATGGATACGATCCGGGTAGGAATCATTCGCTGCGATTGCCACGCGCTCCTTTTTGCGTGCAACATGGAGAAGCACGATCCGCACCTGCTTCGACAGCCCCTTCCCCCGGAACAAACCCAGAGGACCCGGCTGAGCTGGCAGCGCGGCCTGATTCACAGGTTGTTCTACACGAAGTTCGGATATCCGGAAACGATGACCGTGGAGTCGGTCGACGGATTCGAGATCGTCAAGCTGTGGGACCAGAACCGGTTCAATGCGGAGGTGGTTCAGAAAATTCTACTGGGGAAGCCGCAGATCTGCGAGACGCTGGACGAGGTGACCGACGACGTGGATCTCGTCTTTCTCTCGGATTGCAATGGGGACGGTTCCGATCACCTGGAACTGGCGCGTCCGGGGTTGCTGAAGGGCGTGCCCACCTTCGTGGACAAACCCTTGGCGCTGAAGACATCAGATGCCCTGTCCATGCTCGATCTGTCCAGCCAGAATCAGGCGCCGATCTTGTCGCTCTCGATCCTGCGCACCCTGCCCGCGGCGGATCGGTTTGCCGTGCGCCGGGGCGAGATCGGCGAATTGCAGTTTGCAACCATCCAGAGCGAGGGCGATGTAATGGCCGCTCTCGTCCATCCCATCTCGCTGGCACAGGCCCTCTTCGGGCCGGGCATCGAGTCCGTGCGCTGCATGGGCGACCAGACGCCGACGAACATGCGCCTGTACTACCCCGAAGACGGCAACGGCCCTCCCCGGGGCGTAATGATCAATACCGACACCGGCGACAGCCCCGGCGGGGGCCTCTACGCCAGCTGTTATGGAACGAAGGGGGTGGTCCACTCGCCGCCGCTCAATGAATGGGAGTTTCCGCACGGCGCGGTGGAGATCACGAGACAGATCAAACAGATGGTCGTCGAGGAAAAAGGGCCGGTCCCGGACGACGAAATGATCGAGGTGATCGCGGTGGTGGACGCCGCCCGCCAATCCCTGCAAGAGGGCGGCCAACCCGTGTATGTCCAGAAGGTTGTTGACCAGGCCAGGGCGGAGTCAGCCGCCGAGAACCGCGCGCCGCGCGTTCCCCTCAAGCCGGTTCTCCTTGCCCCCGGGATGAAAGATTCCGACACCCCGGTCCAATTCGTTCCCGCGTGAACCTGATAGGGAGTCGTTGACGAAGGGGGCTTCCCCCAATCGCAATCCGTAATCGTCAACCGATTCCTGTTTCCCGGCCATCCATGGTGCTTCAGGCCCCCAGCTCGGCAAGAATGTCATATCCCACAAACCCATCGAGGTCGGAGTCCATCACCAGCACATGCCCGGTACATGAGACTTCCTCTCCCGGCGCGATGTCCCCAAACCTGAGTTGCAGATCCCAGCAGGACCATAGCTGGTTTGCGCCCACGTGTCCCAATCCGCCCGTTCCATTCCCGGTACCGCGAGGACGACACATAAGCAGCTCGAGATCGCTTTGAAATCCCGGATGCGCGGGATACGGGGACCGGACCATCGGCTCAGCCTTGAGCGGATGGAACGACATGGAGATCAGAATTCCTGAAACGGTTCGATTTCCGCCACGCGGATGGATTCGAAGCGGGCCCTTCCCCCTTCCCCGTAGAGCGCCAGTTCGCCCCCCGCGGGGAGATCCATCGTGGTGCTGAAGATCCACTGTTCGTCGAGATAAGCCTCGATGTGCTCATCCCGGAGATAAAGTCGGACGGTATAGGTTCGTCCCCGCTCCAGCGGCATCCGAAAGCTGTCCTGAGGAGTGAATCCCGCGCCCGCGAACGGGTCGTACTTCGTCTGGCCGACATGTGCCGCGCCGGCATCGAAGTCGAGCACGAGCACTCCCGCATCTCCTTCGCAATAGAGTCCCTGCTGGAAGCGATACAGCACCCCGACGCGCCGGGCACTTTCGGAGCGGAGTTTCAGTGCCAGGTGTATGTCGCCCAGGTACCCGGGAAGCGGCGCCGCACTGCCGAGCACCTGGCTGTTCACCTCAACCGATCCCCCGCCGGCATCCCACTGGCCGACACCGCCCTTCGGCTCGTCTGTCTTAAGATCGTCAAACCCTTCGCGGACGACCCCGGTCTCCAGTTTCTCGAGCAGGGGCAGGTATTCGAGCCAGAGTGTGCCGTCGGGCCGCTGGCGGACGCGCTTGGGCGAGGAAAATGCCGTGCGCTTGCCGCCCATGTGATGGTAGAGAAGCCGCCCCCCCTCGTAGGAGATCGTTCGTCCCACGTAGGGGTCCGTTCGCCAGTTGCTCGCCCCAACCAGCAGGCAGTCATCGGGTTTCTCATACGGGCCCTCGAAGGAATCGCTCATTAGGTAGAACGTTCCCTTGGCTGTATCTTTCGTCGCCGTGTCGAGGCGGATTCCGCCCTGGGAGCCCGTGGCGAAAGCGAGATAGTGACGATCCCCCAGTTGAAACACGTCGGGGACTTCAGTGTGATAGAAGTCCTTTCCGGGTGTAGCCAGAGGCGGAAGGCACTCCCAGTGAATCAGGTCCCTCGATCGCAAGCGCCCCACCGCCGCACCGCTATCCTCGTGACTCCATTGCGGCAGGCGGGCGCAGAGGAACGCATGGTAGTGATCATCCGACTCATTGAACATGATGCAAGGGTCACGCCAATCCACCACATCGTAGAAAAAATCGGGGACGGGCTCCGACTGGTAGTGCGGCCCCCCCGGCCGCCAGAAGGGGTTATACGGGGGCTCCCTGAACAACACCAAGAAAATAGAAATTAACCAACCAAAACCCAGAGTGACCAGCAAATGGG
>CAZTAB010000071.1:0-5902 GCA_964611475.1 uncultured Verrucomicrobiota bacterium
TCATGATGTTCTCGGGCTTCACGTCGCGGTGAACGACCCGTTCCCCATGGCCGAAGTCCAGTGCTTCAGCAACCTGCCGCAAGAGTGGAATTGCCTCCTCCGGGACAAGCCGTCCGCCGGAGTGGAGCCGGTGCTTCAGCAGGCTTACCCCGTCCACATACTCCAGGATCAGGTAGCAGTCGCCTGTTTCGGGGTCCTGCTCGAGCGTCTTGATTCCCGCTATATTGGGGTGGTGGAGGCGCTCGACCAGACGGAAATTGTCCCGGATCATGTCCAGATCGAAGGAGATCTTTGCCAACTCGGCCGGCAGCGTTTTTACCGCCACCTGAATGTCACCGACTTCGTCGTGGCAGAGGTACACAACTCCCATTCCGCCGCGACCGACTGTTCGCTGGACTTTGTACCGGCCCAGAATGACGTGGTGTTCCTGGAAATCCACGGAGGTTTTTACTCCTTCCAGGGCCTTTTTTACGTCCTCTGGGCTCCAATCGTCCGGAAATTGGACCGGTTCTGTTTTATTGTCGCTCACGATATCAAGGTCTTTGTGTCTTTCGCATGTTCGAAGACGGTCATCAGCGTGCAAATACTTTGTCGCCCGTCCGGAGGGCTCTCTTCCCATCCCGGGGCAAAATATTGGCGCGGCAGGTGTCGTAGTCCAAGCTTGTAGCCTTGAGTTCAACCCATTGGTCGTTAACCTGGATGACGCCTTCCCCGGGGAATCCGGAGGCTCCCGGTCTGGACGCCACAAACCGCATTCCGTCGCGAATCCCTTCCCGTGTGCCAATATTCAGTAACGCGCCGGACCCGCTGATTTCCGTTACCGTGCCCTCCACCAGGGGGAACTGCTGCTCGATCTGCAAAACCAGTCCCAGTGCTTTGCGCTTCAATTCGGGGTAACTATCGGGCAATTCGGTGTACACGTCCTCATAGCAGATGATCTCGCCCGCCTCGGTATCCACCGCGCTACCGAAGAAGGTGATTCCCCCGGGCTCGTAAATGAACTGAGTCAGAAGCAAAAGGTCGGCTGCGCCAAAACGAATATTCAGCCTGGCGTGTTCTTCAGAAAGACTGGAAAGACTTATTTCCTGCTCCAGGAGAAGGCCTTCCAGCGCCTCGTCCCGGGTCAGCAGGCGAAACCGCGGCCTCTCGTGTGCGATCGAAGCCTTCAAGGCCGCGCGCGCCCTGCGCCCCATGTCGTCGTCCCGTGAAGCGAGTACGGGGGGGACGCCTAGAGAAAGCCGATACCGGCTCGACTGGTGGGCGGGCACCTTGAGCGTCACCTCGAAAACCTTTCGGGTTTCGTTTCCGTGTGAGTCAACTGCTTGCAACTCGAATCGATTCTCTCCTTCTTCCAGGTTGACGAGACGAGAGAAGTAGTACCGGCGCGCCCCTTTTTCCCCGCCGAGGAGATCCTCCCCCGAGAGCGTGACTTTTTGCAGTCCGCTTGCGTCCTCGACCCACCCGTCGATGAAGAAATGCTCCTTGTGTACGACGCGTCCCGTCCCTTCCAGCCGGACACCCGGACGCAGTGTTTCCACCACCACGCCGGCGTCCCCCGCCTTGCCGGTCGTGTTTGGGATGCTGCCCCCCTCCGCGGAGGCGAGGAGAATGTGAGCCGGTCCCGGCACGCAAGAAGCAAACTCCCCGTCGGTCAGCAGGGTATGAAACCGGTTGCCGGCGAGGTCTTCCGCCTCGATCGTTACTCCGGCTGAGCCGCTTCTCACCACAAAGGGAACCTCCCATCTTCGCGTGGGAACCGCGTGGTCGCCGGTGAATGACTTCGCTCCGCTCACGCGAGCCCACTTCAAGGCATGATCGTCGGTCAATATTGCCTTTACGTGGTAATCCCGCCCCTGCCGGAGTACGTCTGCAAAAATCAGGCGGGGCTTTTGCCAGTCCGCGATCCAGGTTTGTTTGACGGTTGTGATCTGCCCTTTGAGGTCGGTCGCAGAGACCAGGACCTCATTGGTGCCCGGGCGTAGAGAAACGATTTCGTCGAAGGCATAACTTTCAGGCGCTAATTCGATGAGGGGGGCCGTTTCGCCGATCCGCACTTCGCGAATGCGGGCTCCGGCCTTGGCTGTGCCTGAAATCTGGAGGCGGACCTGGGAGGTCCATCCGGGCGTTGTCCCGGCAATCTCGACCCGCGGCGCGGGAATGACGCTGGTTTTCAGTCGTTCCGTTCGGACCGCATTCAGATAGTGCTTGGCGCGTGCGGATGGTGTTTGCTCCAGGGATGTCGCCAGGTAGGTTTCCGCGAGTGCATGGTCACCCAGATTGTGCAGCGTGACGCCCAATTCGCGGTTCGGGAAATAGTTCTCGATAACATGTAACCCGTAGGTCAGTTCTCTCCAGCGATCTTGATCGTTCCCAAATCTTGCTCCCGGTCGCTTTCCGATCGCGATCTCGAAGTCTGTGCGCGCGTTCCGGAAGTCCCCCTCTGCGAGATGCTGCACGCCTCGCTGATAGAAGTTCCACCAGTTCTTGTTCGGCATGGCAGTAGGAGACGTGCTGGAGCAACTGCAGATTCCGCAGGCCAGCGCAATCAGGAGGAGACGCGGACCTTGACATTTTAAGGACGTGGTTTTCATGACGTGCCCCGGACGGGAGACTGTCACGGGCTTTGCGCCGGGTAGGCGGCAAGTTGCGCGGCGATTTCGTCGGCGAACTGACGCAGTTGCTGCGGCACAGTATTCCGCCCCTCGATGAGCTCGTGCCATTCGAGTGTCCATTCCGGGTCTTCCGTGGTTGCCTGAACCATGACGTCCAGTGAACCGGGCCGTATTTCCTCGACCTTCAAATCCATTTTCCAGCCTTGTTTCACCGCCGGACCTTCTGGATCAGGGTTCGCCTGTGCATTCCGATAGGCTCGATCAACGCTTCCCATCAAGGTTTTGGCGACCGTGCGGAGCTCCTTTTCGCTGTACGTATCCATGTCGCCGCGGACGTGCAGTTCGATGAGGTCCGGGCTGTTCCATGCGAGCAGTGAGGATGATGCGGCCTGGATACCAATAAAGATGGCGAAGCATGCAGCAACGGCAGCCGCCAATGGCCAGGGGAAATGAATAATTTTGCCTGGGGATTTCTCGTTCTCGGGCGTCGTTGAGACTTCGCCGACCTGTTCGTTGTCGAAGGCCCCCAGAATTTCATTTACCAGGACATCATCTGACTGATCCATCGCGGGAAGCAGTTCCTGGAGGGTCTTGTGCGCGCGCTGAATCTCGTTCAGCTCGCTTTGCAGCGTGCCGTCGCTGGCGGCGGCATGTTCGAGGCCTTTCACGGATTCTGCCTCCAGTTCGCCATGGGTATGGGCCCAGAGACTTTGCTTGCTGTATGTCTTGTCGTTCATTGAAGTCCGATCTATGCCTTTCCAGTCGTCGGGGAACGGGATTTATTCCTCCATGGATTCGTTCTCTTTCATCAAAGTCCTCAGTTTTTCCAGGCATTTGGAAAGCCTTGATCCAACGGTGTTTACGGTGATCCCGTTTAACTCGGCGATTTCCTTGTACGACTTCTCCTGCATATAGAACTGGCCGATGGCCGTTTTGCATGAAGGGTCAAGCCTTTCCAGGAGTTGACGCAGGGCGGCGGCTCGCTCGGATTTTGCAATGCAGACATGGGGATCGAATTCCTCGCTGGCTTCGAAATCAAGCGTCCGGTACTCCCCGTCCTCCCCGCGGACCGCATCCGGGACCAAGACCCCTCTCGTGCGGGTTTCCCGGCGCACTTGGTCGATGCAGCGGCGGATACAGATTTTCTTTACGAATTGAGTCAGGGACGATTCTCCTCGGAATCTCGGGATCGCACGGGTCAGTTCGACCCGGATTTGCTGTGCCAGTTCCTCCCGGATGTGATGGGCGAAATGCCATTTGGACCAGGAAACGACCGAGAGGATGACGTGATCATGCTCCCTGAAAAAGTCGCCCCAGGCGGCGGAGTCCCCTTCCTTGAGGGCATCAATGCCTGGAATTTTTTGTGCTGACTCCCTCGTTTCCATGAATCGTTCCGTCTCTATCCTACCCTCCCTGTTATTCTAGGGTTCTAGAGTTCGCGAACACAAGGACTTCCACGGGGTGGGCAGATACCCAAATCGACAAAACCGGAGGGAATAAACTGCTTTGGGCACCGACAGGAGGCAGAGGAAAGGCGACGTGAAATGATTGAAACCTTGGGAATCCCTGTGATTCGGCCCCTTGCATCCGACCGCCAGCTTGCGAGGTGCAAAGGAAAATTGTATTCTTGGACATGTCATTATGTGCCTCGGAATACTGGGAGTGGAGCGAAAGTGACGAGCACACAGAAAGCATGAAAGTACCTCGGCACTTCCGGCTACCGCCCCCCCGCGAGCAACTGCAGGCTGCCCGGCGTTTTTCAGGTTATCGCAGCGCGGTGATCGGTGTGGTTTGTCTGCTTTTCTTCGCACGCGCCAGTTCAGGCGGGGACTCTGCCTCTGACTCGTCGCGAAGGTTCACCCGCCCTGTCGCGGTTTCTTCACCGATTGTCGTCACGGGGGGCGGAACCATTGCCGACATGACCGTGGCCATTCATTTGACAAGCCGGGATGCCGGCAATGTCTTTATTGACCTCGTTTCCCCGAACCAGACCATCGTGCCGCTGTGGGGAGCGAAGGAGTTTGCGGAAGTGGGGGGCTCTGGATCCACCGGCATTCCGAATCTGAACTTCAGGATCAACGAGTCGGGCAGTACCAACTTGGTCGCGCCGTACACTGGAACCTATGCGTCGAGAGCCTCCCGATTGGGGATGTCACAGGGACTTAGTGTGTTCAACCAAACCAGCATGGACGGGACATGGAGGCTTCAAATCTCCGGGGAGTCGGGGGTCAATAAGCTCCTGGGGAACTGGCGCCTAGAGTTCAACGGATCGCGCGACGAGGGGAGAGTCGTCATTCTTGCCGGTGGAAGCGAGAGCTCGGATGCATGGCCCGATATCGACCGGCTGGGCAAACTCGCCTATTCCACCTTTGCTTCGCGCCGATTCGATCCGGATGACATTTTCTACCTGAGCCAGTCGTCGTCCCCGGTGATCGTTGACGGGAGGGACGTATGCGATGCTGTGGCCACGTTGAGCAATCTCCAGTCCGCTCTCACTTCCTGGGCCGCCGGTGCCCCTGAATTGTCCGTTTATCTGGTCGGCGAAACGATGAACCGAATGCTGAAAATCAGCGATACGGAGACCCTGTCCCCGACCGATCTGCAGCTGTGGCTGAACACTTTTCAGGATGCGGGCCAGCAGGTTAATGTTGTCATGGAATTCTCCGGGTCTGGTGACTACCTGCCGGTCTTGACTTCCCGAAACTCGGCTCCCCGCATTGTGGTCGGCACCTCTCCGCTTTTCCGGGAAAGCGTCCTTGCTTCGGGCCTCAGTTTTTCTGATTTCATGTACAGCGAGATATTTGGAGGGCGAACCTGGGGCGCGGCGATCCGATCGGCCCGGGAAAAAGTCAGATTCGCATCCGGAAACGTGAGGCAGAAAGTCTTGTTGGACGACAATGGAAACGGGATTCCCAATGAGAAGGGGATTGATGGATTGCAGGCGGATATGCTCTTTGTAGGGAGGGATTCCGACCAGGATAATCCGATTTTTTCTGCGGAAATTCCGTCTGAGGCTGTTGCCGATACGGGCGCCAGGATTACCCTGCTTGCGAATGGGGTTTCTGATCAAGACGGAGTGGCCGGGGTGTGGGTGCAAGTTACTTCACCTGCGGGTCGGCTGGAACAGTTGAGCGCGCGGGTCAACCTGGACATGAACAACTCGCTGAACCGGTGGGAAGGAGACTACAGCAACTTTGACGAACCCGGGTTTTACGCCTTTTCGTTTTTTGCCAGGGACAATATGGGGAACGTATCTTCCGGGCCCCAGTCCCGGGTCCTGAAAACCGACG
>CAZTAB010000072.1:0-3685 GCA_964611475.1 uncultured Verrucomicrobiota bacterium
GTCGCCCGGATCTATTACGAAGAGCAGCAGGCCGCCTCGCTGCCTGCCGTTCAGTTCTCGAGCGTGGAGGTGAGCGCAGCGCCGGATCCCTTCGAGTGTCCGCCGCTCTATTCGAAGCCGCTTCTTCCGCCCATGAATGGAAATCCAGGCGACTTTGCGCTCCGGCGCGCGGGCTTGGAGGTGGATGCGATTTACAAGGTGACCACGACAGCACGGGGCATGCACCGTTTGACGCAGCCGGAACTTGTCGCGGCCGGCATACCGGCCGCTTCCTTGGTCGGCAGCGAGATTCGCATGTATTGCCGCGAGCAGGAGATCTTGATCGCTGTGTCCAGTGACGAACTATTCACCTCCGGCGACTGGGTGGATTTCTATGCGGAGCGATTTGTTGGCTGGTATTCCGGGCAAAACGTGTACTGGCTTGGGTTTGGGGCGGGCGGCTCCGGGTTTCGAATGGCTGAAATTGCCCGGCCGCCAATTCAGGGAGCCAACGAAATCAAGTCATATTTCAAAACGGTGGAGTACGCTCCCAACACGTTTCACGCGGACAATGTGGCACCCAATTATGAGGGCTGGGACCACTGGAGGGCAGCCCAGCTGTTTTCCTCCCCGAATCCGATTTTTACCGTGAACGACACGTTTGACGTGGACTTTGTTTTGCCCGGTAGAATCGCCAAGCTTTGTGCAACGCTTCACGGCGTAGCTGAAAACCCGGCCTTCCCGGGTCCCGGCCACAATACCGAAGTGGATATTAACGGGAACAACGTGACCAGCAATGCATTCCAGTGGAGCGGAACCGGGCAAAACACTGGTTCGCAATACAGCAACACGGTGACTTTCTCGAGCTCTCTCCTCACAAGTCCCTCGACCGCATTCTATGTCCGCCAGGAGCTGCTTCCCGGAAACATGAAGGTCGATCAGGTCTATCTTGAAGCGTTGCACCTGATTTATCCCCGTGAACTGAGGCCGGAGGGCGATGTGATCGAATTCACGGGGCGTTCCGGAAACAACAATTATGAGGTCGACGGGTTCTCCGGTGTTTTTGGGCTCCGCCTTTTCGATGTAACCGATGCCTGGAACGTCCGCGAATTGACCTCCTTCGAGTCTCCGCCGACAGGGAACGGGTTTTCCCTCCGGTTCGGGGATAATTCGACCGCCGCCCGCTGCTACGTTGCCGTGCGCGAGGCGAGTATGCGGAGCGTTGATTCCATTGTGAAAACGCCGGTTCGGGATTTGGGGAACGCGGACAACCAGGCATCCTATATCGTGATCTGCCCCGGTTCGTTCCAGCAGGATGCGTTTCGATTGATTACCAACCGGTATCTGCGTGGTGAGAGTGTTGTGGTTGCCGAGCCTGAGGACATCTACAACAACTTCAGCTACGGAGTCAAAGATGCGAATGCCGTGCGGCAGTTTCTCGGATATGCCTTCCACCATTGGTCGAAGCCCGTGCCGCAACGCGTTCTAATTGCCGGTGACGCGTCCTTTGATCCCAAGGGGTACGTGAGCTCGACGGACATGGACGCGGTAAGCGCACTGATGGGTGGAACGCCCTTCAACTTCACGGCGTTGGATGTCCGGGCTGGAATGGTAAACGGTACGACACGGTCCGGTGAGGCGGACAATCTTGCGGATATGGCAATTGGCCGGATCACGGCAAGGACGTCGGCCGAGTTGGGCGCTATCGTGGACAAGATCCTCGCATACGAGCGTCTGCCCTTTTCTTCCGCTTTCAGAAGGCGGGGTCTACTGGTTGCGGGCAACGAGCTGGGCGTTTCACTTGGGTTCGAGGACACGGCGGATGAAGTTGCATCCATGATGCTTTCCCGCGGGTTTGCCCAGGCTGACATTGCCAAGGAGTATGGGGCATCCGCAGACAACGCGGCAATTGTCCATGCGCTTAATGGTGCGCAGGGCCTGTTTGCTTGTGCATATTTCGGGCACGGAGCCCACTTTTTCTGGGATAGCCCTTCGTTGCTCTCGACAACCCACGCCGGCAGCTTGAGCAATTCCAAGCTCCCTGTTTTTACCGCAACTACTTGCTGGAACGGATACTATTTGCATCCAGATGCCGTTCAGGAATGTCTAGCTGAAGTCTTCCTCCAGCTACCCGATCACGGCGCGATCGGGTTCGTGGCGGGAACCGCCCTGTCCCAGGACGCATCTGCCAGCGAGATTGCGCGCGGCTTTTATGACGGTCTCTTGGGCCAGCAGGTCCCGACCCTGGGAGATGCCATGATGCAGGGCTACCTGAGGGCCTTTTCCATGGGGTTCGATACCGCTCGGGAACTTCAATTCTACCAGATAATCGGGGATCCGGGCCTGTGCGTGAATCCATAACGAGATCGGAGTGAAGAAGAACCGAAAACAGCCTGGATTGAAATGCGTTTGCGCTGGGCTCGTTCTTTTCGGCCTGGCGGAGCGATCCGGCCTTGCTGATCAATTCCCGGATGACCACGGGGACGATGCCTCGACAGCAACGAGTCTCATCGCGGGGGTGCCGTCGGGCGGGACGATTGAACGGTTCGTTGATCACGATGTGTGGCGGTTTCTCGTGCAGGACAATCGGCAATACATGGTCACGGTCACTCCCACTACGCTGGATGACGCCATGGTGCAACTCCTGGGGCCGGACGGTGAATCCTTGATCGGGATCTTTGACTCTGTGGGTACGGGTGTCGCAACATTCCACTATGCGCATCCATCCGGTCCGTTCATGCTCTATGTCAACGTCAGTGGATTCGTGGAGTTCACCACGGGCGACTACGATGTCGAGGTATGGGAGGAAGTCATTGGCGACTCTGATCTGGATGCCATGGCCGACGTTTGGGAGAATCATCATTTCGGGAATCTAGATCTGGATGGCAGCGGGGATCAGGACGGGGATGGGGTTACGGACCGCGAGGAATACCTTGCAGGGACCCATCCACTACTGTCTGGCGATGCCTTGGCCGTCACCGCGTTTGAAGGTGTCGGGCCCCAGGGGCTTCTGACCTGGCGGTCGGCGCCCGCCCGATATTATGACGTAAAAATCAGCAGCGAGATCGATGGCTCGAATTGGGTCACGATTGGAACGGGCTCAAGTATGTCAACCAGCACAACACAGGTCATCGGCGTCCCTTCTCGGAGTGGTTCGTTCTACCGTGTCCAACTGAGCCCGTAACCGCCGATTGCCATTCCAAGGCCCCGCGAATTGTGTGACTTTGGCTGCATGCAGGAGGGAGGTGACGGAACTCTCGGGGCTTCCCCCAGGGGGGAGCCTCGGTCCCGCGAAAGTTCCCACGATTTCCACTCGACCCGTGCGCCGCCTCTGGTATACCCATTGCGTCATGTTTTGGAGATGTAAGGATAGATGACTGATTACGGGGAAAACCGGCTTAAGGGTGTGGAGTGGGACGATCTCGAGGCGATGGCGCCGGCCGATCGGGCGGATCATTTCCTGATTGGACGCCGGGCCTATCACGTATTGTTTGCGCAACAGTTTACCCGGGGGTTTCTCGACCGGATCTGCGACCTTGCGACCCGGACACGCCGGATTGCGAAGACCCGCGGAGGGATGATGTTTCTGCGGGAACTGTTGGCGGAAAAACGTGCGATGCTTTATTTCGCCCAGCCCAGTTCGCGAACGTTCCTTTCCTTTCTCGCGGCGGGCGAGATCCTGGGGCTGCAGACGGGGGAAGTCCGT
>CAZTAB010000073.1:0-1746 GCA_964611475.1 uncultured Verrucomicrobiota bacterium
AAATAAAACAAGGTAGACTCCTGTTCTGCCTTCGTTCTCTTCCCTGTTTTCCTGTTCAAACCTCTGCAACCAGTTCTTTGTCGACTGTGCTGCCTTCTTCCTTCGCCTCGAGGGCAAGTCGCTCGAGGGCGATCTTGTAATCGGTTGGCATGACCTTGATGAATCTTTTCAGAGCCGGTTCCCAGTCGTCCAGGATTCGCTTTGCGACCGGGCTCCCGGTGTTCCGGTGGTGCTTTTCGATCATGTCGCGGAGTTCGGCGACGTCCTCTTTGTCAGCCACCGGCTCCACGTCGACCATCTCGTGATTCAACCTGTGTTCCGTAAAGCCTCCCGACTCGTCGAGGACATAAGCGATGCCTCCACTCATTCCCGCCGCGAAATTGCGCCCGGTCTCACCCAGGATCACTGCGCGCCCGCCGGTCATGTACTCGCAGGCGTGGTCGCCAACGCCCTCGACCACTGCGCGGACACCGCTGTTCCTCACGCAGAACCGCTCCCCGGCAATCCCTCGAATATAGGCTTCTCCCGAGGTAGCCCCGTAGAATGCGACATTGCCGATCAGAATGTTCTCTTCCGCGACGAAGGTCGATGCGTCCGGCGGTCGAATTGTAATCCGGGCTCCGGAAAGGCCTTTCCCAAAGTAATCGTTGGCGTCGCCCTGGACGTGCATGGTGATGCCCGGGCTCCCGAACGCGCAGAAGCTCTGGCCGGCTGAACCCCGGCAATGGAAAACGATCGTGTCGTCAGGGAGACCTTCGCCACGGTGCCGCTTGGCAATTTCGTGGCTCAACATGGTGCCGACCGTCCGGTTGACGTTCCGGATCTCGATCTCCGCCTCTACCTTCTCGCCCTTTTCCAACGCGGGCTGGGCGATGCGGATAAGCTCGTGATCGAGCGCCTTCTCCAGACCGTGATCCTGCTTCTTCGAGCGGTACAAGGTGGAGTTCTCCCAAGCCTCCGGCTTTTCCAGGATCCTGGTGTAGTCGAGTCCCTTCGCTTTCCAGTGGTTGATGGCCCGGGTCATTTCCAGGCGGTCGGACTGCCCCACCAGTTCATTGACGGTTCGATAGCCCAAGGAGGCCATGATTTCGCGCAGTTCCTCGGCAACGAAGCGGAAGAAGGCGATGACATGCTCCGGCTTCCCCTCGAATTTCCTGCGAAGCTCAGGGTCCTGCGTCGCAATGCCGACCGGGCACGTGTTCAGGTGGCAAACGCGCATCATGATACAGCCCATGACCACGAGCGGCGCGGAGGAAAATCCGAATTCTTCAGCTCCCAGCATGCAGGCTACCGCCACGTCCCGGCCGGTCTTCAGCTGTCCGTCGCACTCCACGACGATCCGGTCGCGGAGATCGTTTCGCACCAGGGTCTGATGTGCCTCGGCGATCCCGAGTTCCCACGGCAGGCCGGCGTGCTTGATGGAGGTGAGCGGTGATGAACCGGTTCCGCCATCGTGGCCGCTGATCAGCACCACGTCCGCCTTGCCCTTCGACACCCCTGCCGCGACCGTCCCTACGCCGACTTCCGACACGAGTTTTACATTGATTCTTGCGTCCGCATTCGAATTCTTCAGGTCGTGAATCAACTGCGCGAGGTCCTCGATGGAGTAGATGTCGTGGTGTGGAGGCGGCGAGATGAGGCCCACGTACGGGGTGGTGTGCCGTGTTTCCGCGATCCACTTGTACACCTTGTAGCCGGGAAGCTGTCCGCCTTCGCCCGGCTTGGCGCCCTGCGCCATCTTGATCT
>CAZTAB010000074.1:0-7389 GCA_964611475.1 uncultured Verrucomicrobiota bacterium
CACGTTGAGCAGCACCGTGGCAACACCGCTGTCACCTGCGCCGATCAGGACCCGCTTATCCGGCAGCGAGGCATTCACCTGAAAGATATTATTGCTGGACGGGGCCGCGATCCCGATGCCCATGCGTCCACCCACAACCATGTCTCCTGCCTCATTGACCCACAAGCTGTTCTCCGGTGCCCCGGCTTCAATGCGAAATATTTTATTGCTGGCACTGGCATCCTCCACCGCAAAGTAGTCGTCGCCACCATTCTCGATATCATTGATCACGATTCTCCAGTCATTCCTGGGGAAAATAGAGGCGGAGGAGGTGTCCTCGAAATGGAGCCGTACGTTGTTCTCCTTCAGCCGAAGTGTATCATAGCCAAAAGGCTCCCCATCCTCGGCGTCCTTCCCCACGGCAAGGCTCTCCGTTATAATGACATTATTGCTGATAACCTGGTCCTCCCCCCACGCGCCGGTGGCCAGGACACCGAACCCTGCGGCTGGAACAACAAGTCTGCGAACAAAAAATAAAAGGCTGTGATGCATATCCAATAGCCGTCCGGTCATGAAGTTAACAGGTCTGCACGATACCGTTCCGCTTGAATCGAATCAACATGAAGCATTGCTTGTTCTTATTACAGATGGCCATGAAACAAGGAATGCGGCCTGGCATGATCGTGTATCGGGGATGGCGAGGACACATCCGACCCATGCGAGAGGGGTTTTGAAAAAGATGGCAGTCACACCGCGGTCGTTTACATTGATACGGGAAAGGCCGACCGCCACCGAGAAACGAAGGGCAAGGAAACCTTGCCTAAAAACTCCGCAATCCATTTCAATCTCGGCAGCCGCACAAACTTCAGCGATTGCCGCGGCTTCGACCACGGGAGCGGGAACGATTGCCCCGCTGCTGCCGGATTCGGCCTGGGCCTCCCCGAGATCCTCCCCTCTTGCCAGCATGTTTTGGCGGGGATGTGGTGGCTCGAGAGACATCCTCGCTGTGGTAGGCGTGTTCCGTGTCTACGCGGACCGACTCGCCCAGCAGGCGTTCGATATCCCGCAGATGGCCCCGGTCCTCGGCGCTGCAAAATGAAATGGCAATGCCCCCCGCGCCCGCACGGGCCGTGCGGCCGATTCGGTGGACATAGGTTTCCGCCTCCATGGGAAGGTCATAATTGATCACATGACTGATGTCATCGACGTCCAGCCCACGTGCCGCCACGTCGGTTGCCATGAGCACCCGAACCCGGCCTTTCTTGAACCCGTCCAGCGCCTTGATCCGTGCGGCCTGGGTCTTGTCGCCATGAATGGCCGTGACCTGAATGCCTGCGGCATGAAGCTTGCTCGCCACTCTGTTGGCGGCGTGCTTCATATTGGTGAACACGATGGCCTTGTTAATCGTGGAGTCCCTCAAAAGGGATACAAGCAGGGCACTCTTCTTCTGCTTGCGAACAAAGAGAACCTTTTGGTCAATCCGCTCCACGGCAGGTTTGTCGGGAGCAATGGTAACCCGCACCGGATCCCGCACCATGCTACAGGCGAGTTCCACCATCTTGGGGGGCATGGTAGCCGAGAAAAAAAGGGTCTGGCGTTCGGCGGGAACCCGGGCTACCACCCGTTTGATGTCCGGCAGGAACCCCATGTCCAGCATACGATCCATTTCGTCCAGAATAAACACTTGCACGTCACCGAGCCGGACAAAGCCCTGTTGCATCAGGTCCAGCAAGCGGCCCGGGGTGGCAATCAAAATATCAACCCCCCTGTTCAGCGCATTCACCTGGTGGAACTGGTTAACCCCTCCGAAAATCACGGCATGACGGAGACGAAGAAAGCGTCCATACGTCCTGGTGCTCTCGAAGATTTGGGCGGCGAGTTCACGCGTAGGGGCTAGAATCAGGGCCCGAGGCGAACCTTTTCTCGGTCGGCGGGTATTCGTGGACAGGCGCTGCAGGAGCGGCAGCACAAAGGCAGCGGTCTTCCCCGTGCCAGTCTGGGCGCATCCAAGCAAATCCCGGTCCTCCAGTAGGTGGGGTATGCACTGCTCCTGGATAGGCGTGGGAGTAACGTAGCCCGCGGCCGCAACGGCCCGCTGGATCGGTCTTTCCAGAGAGGAAAAAATGCCTTCCGGGACGGGAGACACAGGTTTCGGGGCGGATGATTCCGTGCACGCACGGGTCATGTATACGGTTTCTTTCATTCTGTTCCTGGTCCGGCATTCTACAACTCTCTGCCCGCCGGACGCGTGGAAAAGAAAGGGCCACGATCACCGCGGCTATAGAAAGCACCCTTAGAAAAGGAGAGGTGCTAAGGTGAGGCGATAAATCCACCATAGGATTTTCGCAAGATTTAAGGATAATATCCCTCTTGTCGTCAGCCTGCAAGCCCAAATCTGAAAAGAAATTGTCGACAGAAGCTCAGCAACCCCGGAATCAGTCTTGTATAATCCTCCCCTTCCCCATAGGGAGAACGGGAGGCGGAATGTGCCCTCAGCCATAGGACCCGGATGACTCGGCATCGGAATTTCATGGGAGAAAGACAGGAAACATTGATGATCCCCTCGATTTTCGCCACGGAGTGGGCGCCAGGAAACCTGCAGTCAGACAAGTACCAGATGTCACTGGAAGGGATTTTCAAGAAGGTTCGTGACCTTGGGGCATCCTACACCCACATCGTCTACCGTTGGAATTTTGCGAAGGGTGACGTGCCCCTGATCCGGGATCTCGTGAGCAAATACAATATCCACATCTCCAGCGTTCACTCACTAACGCGCCTGAATGCTCCCTGCAGCCCGGAGGACATTGCGATCGAGCGCAGCCATCTGATGGATACCATTGGATTTGCCCGGACATTGGATTCCCGCTACGTCACATGCAATTTCGGGGAAAACCCCTTGCGCGACGAAGCCACCGCCATTCGTGACTGCGGGACGAATTATGCCGATTGCTTCAAGATGGCGGCTGATGAGGGCATTACAATCCTGGTCGAAAATACATGCACGTTTGAACTCGATGAGATCACCGTGACGGCAGAAGGCGTTCGGAAACTAATCGAAGGGGTGGATTCGCCGGCGTTCAAGTTCCATTTCGACCCCGGCAACATGCATTCGGCCGGTGAAGAGGCATATCCGTACGGCTACGAGCACCTAAAGGAACACATCCGCCTCGTTCATGCCAAGGACATGGCAAAGTACGACCCTTCGATTGAATTGCACCGGCGGGCAAAAACCGCCAACAAGCATCTGGGGACCCACACGGATCTATGCATCAGCGTTCCACTTGGGATGGGTGCCATCAATTGGGAAGGCCTCTTCGCCAGCCTGATTAAAGACGGCTATGAAGGGTTCCTCGACATTGAACCACACACTGTCGAGGACAAGCTGGATGAATACTATAAGGCCGCCCTCGACTATTTCGCATGTCGCGCCCTCCCGCTTCGCGGATAAAGCCAACGTGCCAGGCCATCAGCGGCATCCTAACCCTATTCCCCATTCTCGTCGCATCGCATCCGCGTCTTGCTCGTGTCGAAGAGAAGGAGCATGGAGGAGACGCTTCACCTGCCACGAACAAGCCGCCGGAGGCGCGGTGAATGAACCTGGCCCACCGGATACCGGTGGAGATTTATTTGTTGAATTTCAGGAGCACCTTTTCCAGGCGGGCAGTCCAGATTTCTGGATACAGCCGATCATCTGACAATCAACTACGCTGTGGCGCATTTTTTTACACGCGCGCCCACATGCTTGCTCCTTACAGTACATGAGGAATCCCAAACTAGCACAAGGCACAGTGGACAAGGGCATTGCTCGCACGAAGTCATAGTTCCCGAAATGCCTTGTAGTCAATATCACATCGAGATCGAAGATCGTCAGGGCAGTCGGTTTGGGCCTGGCTTGTTCTTTCTTAGCAAGTCCGCCTGTTCCCGGGAAGGTTCCGTAGCCTTTCTCACGCGAGCCTGATTTCGGTGCGCTCGCCCAATTGGTTCAACCGCTCCTGCAAGCAACTGAGGCTGATCTTGTCGTCGACGTGGACGCCCAGGTAGTCGTTCCCGGGGCAGGGACCATCGTGAAATCTTAGGCCACCGACCTCGACTCCGTTGCGGTTCGGGTACGGCCCGAGTTCCAGGGAGTCGAGATAGAACACCGCTTGGGCGTTGGGGCTTTTGGTCCGGCACCAGGAGTCGAAATAAAACCCCGAGTCACAGTCGCAGTCGAGCCACCCGGGGGTAATCCCGTGCTGGTCTTCAAGTTCGCTTTCACTGAGCTTGTCCGGCTCCTCGCCTTGGTACTCTTCGAGGTACTCACGCCAGGTGATAACCGGTGGCTCCGCATCGTATGGCCCGAGATTAAGTTGGAAGTCGCTACCCGTGTCGACGGCGTAGAGGATGTCACTCGCGTTCCCCGGCGGCACAATGAGGGGCTGGTTGGTGACATTGAGGTGGTCGAGGGCCGACCGGACGAAATCAGGCGCGAGCACGGCGCACGCCACGCCCCCGGAAGAGCGGATCAGGAATTCCCTTCGATTGATGTCTCTCATGACGGACCTCCAGCATTCCAGGAGCCGTCTTCGGCCCACCGGGAGAAAAGGATGTCCCGAAGCATCCGCGCGGTCGACAGATCCTTGGTTCCCAGGGATTCCCGCACCCGCTCGGCCGTGACCGGGGTCGGATAGACGGTGTAGTGGACGAACCACGTCCCGTTGTTGTTCCATAGGTGATGATTCGGGTTCACCGGGTTGACCCGGATGCCCAGGTCCCCTGGGCGGGCGATGCGCTGCGTCATGACAGGTTCCTCGTTTTCGTCTCCGGGGAGTCCGGCGAGGCGGCAGCCACGACCGGGGAGTATTTCCACTTTTCCCCGGCTCGCCGAGGCGACCGGGACACATCACAATGGACCACCGCGTGCCCTCCCCAGGGCCTCGGTTGGTGTTCCAACGCCGCCCAAATGGCTTCTACGCGGGAACTCTATGGATGCACTCTGTTAACTGCTTTGGATTAAACCAGACGGGTTCTCGTTCCGCAAGGTTGAGCTGTGTCATAATCCTCCTCAAAATCAAGGTCGAGCAGGGCTTGCGCGACCTTCGAATCACCGCAGGCCCAGCGGTTGGAAGGTTTATGATCCGCGGGGAACAGGACGACATCTATTATGACGTGCAGATCCCGAATTGACGTAGCTCTTGGCTAATGCAACCTCCCAGTTCATGGTATCCACCATCTGCCATTTCAGAACCTCTGTCTTCTGCATGAAAAAGCTTCGAGTCAAAGCGATCTGATGACGTGCTTCCTCGCGATATCGCTCGGTCGCTTGGCGATGGCAGCAAGATGGCATCCTGAAAACCGCAGCGGTGGGTGTCACGGATTCATCAGCGACGGCGCTTGAGAGCTGGTGGCGGGAGGAGGATTCGAACCTCCGAAGGCATAGCCAGCAGATTGATGTTCTGAACCTTGAAGGGCTCAATCACGTTGAATTACAAGCAACTGATATTATCTGCAGTATCGCTGCGCCGTGTGATAATATTCACGCATGAAAATCACAGCTATTGAAACTCACGTTTGTCACGCGCGGATGCGCAATTGGATCTTCGTCAAAGTTCTGACCGACCAAGACGGGCTCTACGGATGGGGTGAAGCAACACTTGAATGGCATACCCGCTCAATCGTAGGAGCCATTGAGGACATGAGTTCCCTGCTGATCGGCGAGGACCCCGGGCGTATCGAGCATTTATGGCAGGTCATGCACCGCCAGCATTTCTGGCATGGACACGGGATCACACGAGCCACCGCAATTTCAGGGATTGATCTCGCTCTTTGGGACATCAAGGGAAAGGTTCTCGGCGTTCCGTGTCACCAACTTTGGGGCGGTCCGGTGCGCAATTATGTCCGGACGTACAGCCACCTGGGCGGCGGCAAGATGGAAGATTTCTACGAAACATCTCCGGCGGATGCTTCGCGGTTCGCGGACCTTGCAGTACAGGCCGTTGAAGAGGGGTTCACCGCATTCAAATGCATGGCCGTCCCGGAAACCATGCCCTTGGAAGGCAACAAACCGGTCCGGTACGCGGAAGCATGCGTTGCCGCAATCCGTGATGCGGTCGGCGAGGACATCGATCTGATGGTCGACTGCCATGCCCGCCCCTCCCCCGCCATGGGTCTGAAGTTCGGCAGGGCGCTGGATCCGTACGGCCTTTACTTTTTTGAAGAACCCTGCTGGCCGGAAAGTGTTGACGGTCTCTCGCAGATCAATCAGGCACTCAGCACGCCCGTCGCAACCGGAGAACGGCTGACGTCTCTGACCGAGTTCAGAAACCTGTTCGAGAAAAGAGGCTGCGAAGTATGCCAGCCGGATATTACCCATTGCGGAGGTCTCAGCGCCGCACGTCGCATCGCGGCGCTCGCGGAAGCTCATCGGATATCGCTTGCACCGCATAATCCGCAGGGCCCGGTAAGTACGGCGGCCTCCATCGAACTGGGATTCGCGGAGCCATCATATATTATCTGCGAGACCGTGCATAGCGATGTCCCCTGGCGGAACGACGTAGTCGAGGAAGGATTTACCATCGAAAAAGAAGGCCGAATCGTGCGGCCCAATCAACGCCCCGGGCTCGGAATTGAGATCAATGAAAGAGAAGTAAAGAAACACCCATTCGAACAGGAAACGGTGTTGCGAACCTTCCACCCCGACGGCAGCGTTGGAGATTGGTAGCCATCTTCCCAGACTTGAAAATTCGAAGGAGGGACTCAGGCGAATTCCAGCTACGCCCACTCCTCCGCGCTATGCACCGCGGACGAAGGATCCTTTCGGCTTCGCACGATGTGGCCGACGTGTTCCCGGCAAGAGTCGAGGCCGCCAGGTAGGTTCTTGCATCAACGGCAGGAAATGCCGAGTGTCTCACGGCGGAATTGGACAGTAGAACGACATATCGTCTCTTGATTTCTACCTCCGTGTTGCTTGCTCCTGGCAAACGCGCCTGACCGACTGGTAGCTTTATGGTAGACTTTCCTGGACTCGAACCTAAGAGCACTAGAGAGAAGGAAAGCGATATTTGTTGGAAAAAATGGTGGTGGGAGGAGGATTCGAACCTCCGAAGGCATAGCCAGCAGATTTACAGTCTGCCCTCGTTGACCGCTTGAGTATCCCACCATTCGCGCGTACGAAGGCCCGACATCGTACTCCCCGATTACCGGTTGTCCACCCAAATCTGTCCGTCCGGTCGCCGGGTCAAGGGTCCCAGTTCGAGCCGGAACATGTTCGTTTTGCCATGAATCATGCTCAAAATTGGGGCATAGGGACAACACGGGGATGTCTTCGCGAGAACGCCCCGCATTTTGCCATGGACCTGGATCCTTTCGGCGTCGACGGGATCCACGGCGTCCAGAAGGAGTACCCGAGCATTCAGGAAGTCGTGCTCCAGG
>CAZTAB010000075.1:0-1731 GCA_964611475.1 uncultured Verrucomicrobiota bacterium
GCTGCCTGTTCCGCTGCGATCCCGTCCTTCGCGGTGTGCTCCTCATTCGCATCCGCCTGTGCCGCTGTTATCCCGGCCTTCGATGTGTTCGCCACAATCGCAGACGCCTGCTCCGTTGTAATCCCGGTCTTGGCGGTGTTGGCGGAAACCGCAGTCTCAAGCGTATCTATTTGAGCCTGCAATGCAGCCAACTTGCCTTGCAACGCAGTCGCGAGATTGGCCTCCGTCACGAAATTGTCGGGGAGAGAGGCCACGGTTCCAGCCCGAAGGGCGTAAGCCACTGACGAGATCCGGTGATCCTCGGTGCCCAGTCGTTCAAATCCATTCGTTCCGTCGCTGAACCAGATGCGCAAAAACAGAGGATCGTTGTCGAACACGGACGCCTGCAGTACGCCTGAGTTGACCAGGCTGCTGTCACCCAGGTGCAAAGAATAATGTCCATTGACCACAGGAACGGTCACGGCGCTGTGCGGCTCTGACCCTTCCGAACTTGTGCCGGCGTTGCTCCAGAAACTCTGCGAGCCGCCAGCATTCACCAAGGCAAACTTAAACTGTCCGTCCCCGGTGAACACCGTGTTCTCCACAGTGACCCGGCCCTGAAAATTCAACAGGAGAGGAACGGCCTGAACCGACATCGCCGACAAGCCAAATGTCAACACTCCAAAGAGAAAGGGCGAACGGAATAACATTTGATACAAATCTTTCATCATCTTCCGGCTAGTCAAGGCTCCGAACCCGAAAGGAATTCCGAGGCTTTATCAGCGGGATTTCGATCTCGTCCCACTGCCCGCTCCCGGTCCGTTCCCACCCAGGCACCCACTGGTTCAAGTCCTCCGATTGCTCCACGATATATCGCCTGGAAGCCTCATGGCGCACCGCCAGGCGCAACGGCTTTTGCGTGAGGATCGTAATCACTGGCCGCACGGCAGCCGCGACGGAAAGGCCCACAGTTACCGGGGTTTTGTCAGGGTACTCCCCTCGCCTCATCACCACGGACAACGCATCGATGCTCCCGCTTTGGTTGATCGCAGGCACCCAATCCGCACTGTCTGCCCGGCCAAGGACCACGGAGGCCTGCGGGACACCCCCCTGCTGCAATTCACCGGCAAGGGCGCTGACCTCGAATGTAAACCCAATCCCATCCGGATCACGAACCTCCAGCAACGAGGCCAGGCTGGCGCCGCTTACCTGATATGCCTGGTTCTCGACTGCACCTGTGAGGACTGGCTCCACGGGCGGAGCCATGTCGGGGGACACAAGAGTTGCCGGGACATGTCCGGACATCATCCTGTATCGCGGGGAAGAAGAAATTTCAACCGGACCCGATTGCCCCAGTGACATCAGGGCCCCATATTTTCCTGCGGTGACATATCCACCGGCCGCGGTACCTGTGGTCATCCCCTCCGCGGCCGAAACCACCTGACATAAAATCGCAAGCAGAACACCAGGAAAACAGCGGACACATATATCCCTGCGAGATTTCATTCCCCCGGTGCCCATTCAATCACCCGGGCTCCTTCATTTGATCGTCGGCCCACGCGGCACCACCCGGCTCCCAGAATTCCTGTTCGACCACCTTGCCCATTTCCAACCGGACCTCCGCCTTCTTGCTTCCGTCCGGGTGCCATGACCTCGCCTGCCCATGGGCTTCACCGTTGACCATGGGCATCTCCTCCGCCAGTTGACCGTTGTCATGCCACTTGCGGCAGGGGCCGTTGAGTTCACCCTTCG
>CAZTAB010000076.1:0-4204 GCA_964611475.1 uncultured Verrucomicrobiota bacterium
TGACCGTGCCAGCCCGTCGACCGCCGTGATTTCCGACGAGCCGGACGGGCACACCTACAAGCTGCTCTATGATTATGAAGAGGGAGCGTATGCGCTCTACAATCTCACTGACGACATCGGGGAACTCAACAACCTGCTCGACACGGAGGAGGAGTTTGCAGTGCATGCGCCGCGTGGCGAGAGCATGAGCTTGCGTATGATCGACTGGTTGCACGCAACCATCGACAACCCAACCAACGATTATCCGCTCGTGAGGGGCACCGGTCAGCTGGTGGACCCTCCCCCGTTGATCGACACGCCGGATCTTCCACCGAATATCGTGTTGTTTTATTTGGACGACCTGGGGTGGACGGATACGAGCGGCGGAAACCCCAACCTTGGAAACGGCAGCGACTTCTACGAAACCCCGGCGATGGACAAGCTGGCAGGCGAAGGCATTTCGTTCACCAGTTCCTACATGCAACCCAATTGCTCCCCTGCGCGGGCCGCCCTCCTGTCGGGCCAGTATGCCCCGCGGGCCGGGAATGGCGTATATGCGGTGAACAATCTGAACCGGGGGAACGGATCTCCGCCGCTTGTCGGTCCCGGCCAGAACAGGGACGTGCCGTCCTCCACCATTACCATTGCCGAGATGTTGCAATCCGCCGGGTATGTCACGGCGCACTTCGGGAAGTACCACGTCGGCGGAAACGAGGGGGGATCGTCCACACTACCGCAGAACCAGGGCTTCGACTTCAATTTCGGTGGAACCAATGCGGGTCAGCCGCAGAGCTACTTCGCAAGCCAGGGCGGCTCGGGAAACTGGAGGTTCGGAAGCGGGGTCGGTCCGGAGTTGGATCCCTGGGCAGAACCATATGACGACACGTACATCACCGACCATATCCTTCGCTACCAGACCAATTTCACATTTGGCACGCTTTCGGGATTCTTGTCGGGGACGGCAAAGCATCTGACCGACGGCATGGCGGATGCGGTGGAGGCATTCATCGACAACCACGTCTCCGGCACGAGCGCGGGTCAGCCGTTTTTCCTCCACTACAGCCACTATGCGGTGCACGCGCCGACGCAGGGCCGCGCGGACCTGGTCAACAAATACCAGTCAAAGCCGGACGGCGCGCAGCACGACAACACTACGTATGCCGCGATGATCGAGCAGATGGACCAAACCCTTGCGAGGTTGTGGGACAACCTGAAAGATCCAAATCGTGACGGAGATATGTCGGATGACATCAGCGAAAACACAATCCTGATATTCACATCGGACAACGGCGGCGATGCGAGGACCTCGAATGTGCCCTTGCGCGGTGCCAAGGGTATGTTCCGCGAAGGCGGCATTCGCGTACCCCTGATCATTCGATGGGCGGGTACGACTCCGGAGGGCGTCATATCCGACTCAGTTGTTCACGCGGTGGACTTCTATCCGACCTTTGCTGATCTAGCGGGCGCCGCGTTGCCGGCCCAGGGGCGTGACGGGGAGTCCTATGCCGGGGTATTGACCGACTTTGCGCAAACCGTCCGGACCCGTACGAACCTCTATTTTCACTTCCCGGGGTACTTGGACTTTCGTGCTGAGCCATCCACTATCGTCCTGTCAGAGCGAAGCGACGGAGACCGATACAAGCTATATTACACGTATGAAGACAAGGAGTACGCCCTCTATAACATTACCGACGACATCGGGGAAAACAATGACCTGCTGGACACCCTCGCCGGGTTTACGTCGCATTCTGAGGTCGCGGAGGCCATGCGTCAGGAGATGGTCGCTTGGCTGGACGAGGTGGTCGACGATCTGACCAATGATTATCCCACCTACCGGTCGACGGGTGAGGTAGTCGATCCTCCGGATGAACTGGTTGGATTTTTCGGCTCCGGCGGCTCGGCCAACCCGGGGCTTCGGTTTACTGGAATGTCCTTGGATCGGGACACGGAACAGTTGAGCCTGCCGTGGCAGTCCGGACCTGGAACCCGCTATCGCATTGAATCCTCTTGCGACTACCTTTGCTGGACCACACGCCTTACAAATCTGACCGCAGTCGACACTGAATCCGTCGCGATATTCCGGGAGCCGGACTTGGCCTCGACAAATAGGGGATATCGCGTGGTGGAGGAATAGATTATGAAAAAACCGAACCTGAACCTGACGTCCGCACGACGGGCGGAATTCAATGGACATCGAGGAGCTTCTGCGATGAAAACACGACCCATGCTGATCGTTGTGCTGTGGTTCGTATCTTGCATGGTTGCAATGAATTCGACGGCACAACCGTTTGTGTTGCTGGAATCCGCCCGTTCTCCCGCCGGTGGCTATGCGTTGTACGGGCTAGACCAGGGTGGCGTCGGTGGTGGCAGTGGCGGCGAGTTTCCCTCCAATGGGGTCATCAATATCTATTTCCAGCCCTCGAGTCTCAAGTCGGGTGGCGCGGCAAACAATAGGTCCTCCGGGGTGATTGGTGGTTCGTCGCCGTTCTGGAACAAGTACACGGAAAAGGATACTCAGAGCTTGAAATCGAGCCTGTATGACGAACTTGGGGATCCGACTCCGGTCGCGTTCAGCAACAACGCGCCGGTGGTCACGGCCTGCGGAGAGACCACGGAGGTGGAATCCTATTTTACCAGCGGGACGACCGGATTTTTCCGCGGTAATGTCAAACTGTCGGCCGGGGGACTTCCGGGGGAGCCCTGCACCAACAGCTTTGCTTTCAGTAGCCTGGTGCCTGGAAACAAGTACACCCTGGTGCTGTATGCGACCTGGAACGCGGCCGATGCCGGCTCGAGGTTCACGATTAACGGTGTATCCAAAACGTGCAGCGGTGTTCCCAGTGTATCGACAGCAGCCCTGGCGGAGGGGAAGAGTTACGTTCGCTACGAAGAGGTGGAGGCGGATGCCGAGGGCGAGATTCACGGAGAGTGGGAGACGTATCTGCCCCCGGGAAGTTCGAAACCTGCCCACCGCGGGCCCTTCAACGGGATTCAGATCAAGGGCAATTTTTTCAACTCGATCCTCATGGAGTTTGAGGCCACCGAGCTGTTTCTGAACCCGAGCACGGACCAAGTTACGATCCGGTTCAATTCGGACGCGGAGACCAGCTATGCGATTGACTATTCGACGGATCATCAGCAGTGGATACGCCGCCTGTCGAATCTCCAAGCTGCCAGCCTTGAGACGATCGTGGTGTTCCCGGAACCCGCCCTTGACACGTACGCCACGCGTTTCTATCGAGTTGTCGAGGAGTGATCGCGCCACGACCTTGATGAAACGGAAAGCGGTCCCCGAGGCGACGGTCCCATGCGGAGGCTATAACGCGTTGTGACTGGGGGGAATGAGAGAGCAAGTCTTTGGGTTGATCGATTGGCCGCGGAAGCGCGGTGGATAAGCTGAATTCGGTCTGGAGGTGGAGCTTCATTCCAGCCATCACTGGGAATGGCTCAGGGACACCGATTGTCTTGGGCCTCGGCTGATCGAGGAACTGCCGTTATTCCGGACTCCGGTCGGTGTTCCACGCCAGATCCTGGATAGATGACCCTTTTACGGGGCGACCCTGATGCAGACGATTTGGCCCGACTTGCAGGTCGATACTTTCGGATTTTCGATCTGAAGAGACCTAAGCCGGATCGAGGTGAGTGCTATACGTTCGGCTTTTGGATTCGGGAAACGCGGAAAGCCGGGACTGGTACGTTGTGTCGGGCTCGCTTCGAAACTTTGTTACGGCCGTATGTCGGAATGGCCCGTACTGAGCCCGGCCGTTTCGTGGGGTTTGTCCCAGTCGGTGTAGCCCAGTTGTTCCAGTACGTCGCCGGCCACTTCCCGAAAACCTGAGCGGATGCGCTCGTCTCGGAACCATTCCTTCCAGTCGCCGACGACGCCCTTTCGGAAGAATGATTTTGCGTCCTCCTGACCTGGTTTTCGATTCGTAATCCGGCTAAAATCGAAGGTTTCGACGGCCGCACGGATCACGCGGGGATCAACTTCCGCCCCCATTTTTTTCAGGAGTCCGTCCAGCGTCTCGTCCGGGTTGGTACGAAGATCCTCGTACCGGACCACGGCGTTCGGGCGGTGCTCCATTCCGGCGCGGACGTGGGCCGCCCAATCCCGGCCTCGTGCCACCACGAAATCGGAGAACTTCTGGCGCCGGAACCGGCACCAGAATACACGGCGCATGTTCCAGGCCAGATTCTTCATCGACTGCATCGGTAATCCGAACGT
>CAZTAB010000077.1:0-6673 GCA_964611475.1 uncultured Verrucomicrobiota bacterium
AAACAGGCGCACGTGACTGAGGACCTGCGAAACCTCAATACGGAGCTGGTCAACGAGTTAACGGTAAAAGAACACATGGCCTGCCTGGGTCACGCGTCTGCTGAGTTCGTCCATGATCTCCGGAACCCTCTGACCGTGGTAAATGGCTATGTCGAGCTGCTGGAAGAGCAGCTCGGCGGGATGAAGAGCAAGCTGGGGGGCGAGTCGGAGGAGGCTTTCAGCTACCTTAATGTCATCGCGAGCAATATCCAGCGCTGCTACGAGATCACTGATATGTGGCGTAGTCTTGGCAAGGAGGACGAGGCGAATCGGGAAGTGTTCCAGCTGGGGGAGCTGGTGCAGGACGTTGTGCGCGGAGTCGATCCGATTGCCGTCAGCGCCCGTGCGGAAATTGGAACCGAGTTCATGGCAGACCCCGGCGAAGTTCGGCTTGATTCGCTGCAGGTCTTTCGCGCCCTGCAAAACCTAATGACCAACGCCCTGCACGCGCTCCCGGATACGGGTGGCCGCGTGCGCGTGGTGATCGACTTGGAAGGGGACATGGCGGTCATTCGTATCGAAGACAACGGCTGCGGGATGAACCCCGATCAGATCAGCAAGATTTTCGAGCCCTATTACACGACGAAGGAGCTGGGCAAAGGCACCGGGCTGGGCCTGGCGATCACGAAGAAGGTGATCGAGCTTCACGGCGGCTCCATCGACGTCGAAAGCTCGGAAGGCGCCGGGACGGCCTTCACCGTACGAATTCCCAAGAACCACGAGGCTGCCTGACAACCGTACCGTGATCGATGCTGGGCGACCGGCATGGTGTACGGGGCAGGAAGCGCATCTGTTGCGGGAGTTCGGGAGGGTAATGATGCAAAGAGGGCGGAGTGAGTATCGCTTGTTCCGCCCTTCTTGATTTTGCGGAGCTGGTGTCCGTGCCGCCTCCAAGTTTTTGATCGACTCGCACTGGAACTTCCGGACAATCCTTGCGCCATGGACCGTGAAACGATCGTTTGCGCTGTCGAGGCATGGCGTCGGATCCTTGGCCCGGATCACGTTCTTCTCGGGGACGCGGATCTTGAGGCATACCGGGAGAACACCGCAGGATTGAGCCGGGTTGTCTCGGCTGTGCTTCGCCCCGTTTCCACGGAGGAGGTCCTCGGGGTCGTGGAGGTCGCCAACCAGTTTTGCGTCCCGCTCTACCCGGTTAGCTGCGGGAAGAATTGGGGGCTGGGTTCGGCCCTTCCTGTCCGGGACGGTTGCGTAATCGTTGACCTTCGGCGGATGAACCGGATCCTCGAGGTGAGCGCGGAGGGCGGGTATGCGGTGATCGAACCCGGCGTAACGCAGGGGCAGCTTTACGAGCATTTGAGGGGCCGGGGGATTCCCTTGAGGCTGAATGTCACGGGTTCAGGGACCGCGTCAAGCCTGGTTGGAAATGCGCTGGAGCGCGGCATCGGGTACTTCTCGTCCCGCGCTGATTCGTTGAGTGGGCTGGAGGTCGTGCTGGGGAACGGGAAGCTCCTGCGCACGGGCATGAGCCACTATGGTGGGTCGAAGATCTCCCACCGGTACCGCCACGGGATCGGGCCGTCGCTGGACGGATTGTTTGCGCAGTCCGCGTACGGAATCGTGACGCGGGCGGGCGTGGAGCTGTTGCCTGCCCACGACCGGCATATGGCGGTGCTCGCGAAGATTCATGATGAGTCCCGGTTCGAGTTGTTCGTGGACGCCCTGATCGGCCTGCGAAAACGTGGTGTGATCCGCACGGTCATCCATGTGGGAAACCGGGAGCGGACGCTCAGCACGCTGGGCCCCATTCTTCATGATTGTCTCGAGCCGGAGGGCTCCGGAAACGATGGGGGAACGAAACGGCGTGCGGAAGCAATTCTGGCCGCCGCCGGCTTCGGGGCGTGGAGCGCGGTGGCGGGAGTGTCCGGCACGGCAGGGCTCCTGAAGCTGGCCCGGAAGGAGATCAGATGCGCATTGAGGGGTGTCGCCCATATCGAGTTCCTGACCGATCGAAGGTTTTCTGTGGCTGCGTCATTCCTTGGCCTCCTTTCATTTCTGCCGGGCATGGCCGGCAGGAAGGCGTTGCTGGATGCGGTCAGGCCTCTTTATGAACTTTCCAAGGGCATTCCGACGGACGAGGCCGTGAAGAGTGTCTATTGGCCGCTCGAGGAGCGGGCGACGGAAAATCCGCCGGCCCCGGATGGGAGTCCGTGCGGAATGCTCTACTGCCTTCCTTTTATCCCCGCGGATGGGGGATCCGCGAAGGAGGCCGTCGAGCTCGCTCGCCGGCAATTTGAGGGAGACGGATTCGTCCCGTACATAACCCTCAACGTGGTGGACGAGCGGTCTGCTGAATGTGTGGTTTCTCTTGCCTTCGACAAGCGAAGGAAAGATCAGGTTGCGCGCGCCCATGCCTGCATCCAATGCTTGCAGGAGCAGTACATTGGGCGCGGTATGATTCCATACCGGGTGGGCATCGAATGGATGGGCCAGATCGTGGATGATGGGGATGTTTTCTGGCGGACCGTCCGCGACTTAAAGGCCGTGCTTGATCCGAACAACATCATTTCGCCGGGGAGATACAATCTGATCTGACTGTGTTTTCCCCGCTCCTGGTGCGCCCCGCGCTTCCCTGGGCATGGAGGATGAATCATCAAAAGAGGCAAAGTTTCCCATAGTCCCCCGGTCCGCCCGCTGAAAACCCTGGGGCATTCCGAGTGGACGCGTCGCCGAGCCGCCGCGCTGGCTTCCGTCCGGTCGTTCCTCGATGATCAAGCGGGGAGGAGGGCCGGTGCCCGGTTGCATCCCGTTTATGATTTTCTGTTCCAGTATTATCGGTTCCGTCCGTCCGCTATCCGGCGTTGGTCGCCGGGATGGGGGATCGTGCTGGAGGATGCGGCCGACGACCCGATGCTTCCGACGCAGGTGAAGGAGTGCCCTGGGCGACCGGGAGGGCGCTGGCTGGATCCGGCGGCTTTTCCCGAAAGGCGGCGTCCTTCTCTGGAATGGACGATTCAGCTGCTGCGCGAAACCCTGGATCGTCCCCCTATGTTCGGCTGCGACGGTCTGCACGAATGGGCCATGGTCTACCGGTCTCCCGACCTGAGGCACGCCACGTACCCGCTGCGCGTTTCCCCAGGTGAGGTGGAAGCCCTGGTGGATTCGCGAACCCTGCTTTGTACACATTTCGATGCCGTTCGATTTTATACCAAGGACGCTAGGCCGCTGAATCGGTTCGACCTCCGCCGGGAGCAGCGGCCCGCCCAGGAGCAGCGCGGGTGCCTGCATACGAACATGGACCTTTACAAATGGTCGTTCAAGTGGATGCCCTGGATTCCCTCTGACATCCTGTTCGCCGCGTTGCAAATTGCGATCCGTGCCCGGGAGGTTGATATGCGGGCCAGTCCCTACGACCTGCGTTCCTTGGGATTCGAGCCGATTCGGATCGAGAAAGCGTGCGGGCAGGAAGAGTATCGCCGCTTGCAGAGGGAGATCGCCGCTGCGGCGCAGCCGGTGCGAAGCAAACTGCTTTATTCGCTATCGGAACTTCACGATGTGACGGCACGTCCTCTTTCCCCAGATTTTTCACCGTGCTCTGTGTAATCTTTTCGGGCAGGCAATTCTGATAGGCCCCGTTCGGGATGCCCATCACTCGCCGCTGAAACGGAAATGCGCGATCAGCGGGTCGTGATCACTGGCACCGAAGGGGCTGTCGGCCGCGTTGCTGTCGGGCCAGTCGGCATTGAAATGACCGATCCATGCCCCCGCGAGCCGACGGTGCAGTGTAGGTGACAGGAAAAAATGGTCCAGGGTGCCTGCCTGTCCACGGTACACGGAGGTATAGGCCCCGGCCGGCGTGGTCTGGAGCATCTCGTCGTGCGTATTGGTTAATCCGGCCTCATACAGGTGGGCGAGTTGATCCGTTTTTCTGTTCCGGATTGGCTCGTCCGGCCGGGGAAACACGTTCAAATCGCCTCCCAGAAGGATCAGCGCCTCCGGATCATCGGCCCAAATCGCCTCCACGATCCTCCGGTTGTAGAGGGCCTGCTCCCGGCGTTGTCCCACGCGTTGGTTGGGGCGGCTGCTGAAATGGTTGTTCACGACATAGGTCGAGACCATGGGTGATGCAAGGCCTCTTCTGCTCGTTATCCGGAACTTCCCCACCACCACCGCGCGTGGAAAGACATTGGTGGTGGACATTCCGCTGCTGGCATTCACGTCGTCTGGCAGGTTTGCGTTGAAGGCCTTGGGGTTGGAGATGTCGCGGTTTGCGGCATGGGCTGTGCCGCGGTATTCAATCCCGGGACGTTTGCCCAGTAGTGTGTGTGGTTCGGTGGCCGGGGCCAGGTGGACCCGGGCCGGCCTGTATAGAAACGCGCATGCGATGCCGCGATATCCGGCGGCAGCGCGGGCGGCGGCGGAGCAGTATTCCATCCCTCCCTGTTCAAAAATGGCGCCACACAATTCCTGGAGGGCATCGAGTTTTCCGTCGCTGCCGGACTTCAAGCGATCGTTCTTCGTGCTGGTGGACAGAATGTCCTGGTCTTCCACTTCCTGCATCAGGATGAGATCCGGCCCATTCATCCAGTAGACGATCTGGAGCGCAATTTCTTTGAGCTTCTCGCGGTAAACCTTTTCCGTGGCGGGGAGATAGTTGAAGGGGCGAGTGACGAGGTCCGTTCCGGGATCCGTCGGAAAATCGCAACCGTCCTGCGGATCGTTCCGGTGGTCGAATAAATTCTCCACGTTGAAGGAGGCAATGGTAAAATGCGTGGCTGGATCGGGGGGGGGGTGACGCCCGTTTTCCGCAGGGTCTGCGGCTTGTAAGACCACGGGTTGCGATGCAACTTGGACAACATACGTGTCGTACCGCTGCTCCAATGCCCCGGGTAGGGGGCTCTGCAGAATATCAAAGGTCCGGAGCGGTTCGAGCAGTGCCGAGGGGTCGTTAAGGTTTCCTTTGAGCCCGAGGCTTCCCACGGTAATGAGGTGGGCGTTTCCGTTGTCGGTCGGCCCCGGCATATCGTCCAGTGGATGAGCATCCCGGAATACGCGTCGAGCGAACAGGCTTTCCCGCCCCAAGCCCGGGGCTATGGGAGGCGCGAACCAGATTTCCGCGTTCGCGTTTTGGCCGAACACGTTTCGGCCGCCTTGGGCCATTGAGCCAGGGGGCAGCACAACTCGCATTGATTCGAGCCGCTCGTGGAAGACGTGAGCCTGCGATGGCCCCGCGGGTTTGGGGATGGATTGCGCGGGCAGCGATCGGTCCAGATCGATTCCTTTTCGCACCACTTTCGCCAGCCGGACGTTTCCCAGTCCCGTTGTGTTGAAGTGTTCGCGAATCTTCCCTGTCAAAATAAGTTCATCCCCCGGCTCGGGTACGTGAACCCTGCCCGAGAGGTCCTTAATGCCAGGATGTCTGCCCTGGAACACAAACAGCGCGTCGGAGGTCTGGGGGTTACCATCTGCCATCTGGACCGTGTTCTGAATGAAGAATCCCCGCTCCGCGCGCCCTTCTCTCCGTGGGCGAAGCAGGAGCTGGTGCACAATGCCTTGCACGGTGACGGTTTCGCCCTCGAACGGAGAGGGGTACCTGGATCTCTCCCTTTCCCCAACTTCCCCCTGGATGATGCCGATCGGAATCGGCTCCTGCTGCGCCAATGTGAATACTGGCGCGAGAAGGGCCAGGACCGCTGCTGCCATCGCGGGTTGTTGAGTCCGCTGCGATCCGCTCCCTGTCCTTCTCTTGGGAGTCGGCTTTTGCGCTTTGGAAGAATAGACGAGTGGCCCCGTCCCGGGGCATCGGGGGGGTGCGTTCATCACCCGGTCACTTGTATGACACCGGGTACGATCGGCTGTCCTTGCCCACGCGGATGATCAGGGAGGCTCCCATCGCCGAGTCGACCATCAATTGCCTCCGCTGAGCAGGGTGGAGCTGGGCCGAAGCCCATTTTTTTCCCGCGCGGTATTGCACCACCTGCGCCGACTCCGTCCGGTTCGTGGCCGTGAACCCGACCTGGTAATCGTAGTCGTTCACGGTGAAGTTCTCTTTTTTCAGGACCTTGCGCAGGTTCCCGTACCCATCTTTTTCCTCTTCGTCGGTCTCCACCCAGCGGATGGAGGAGTGCTTCCCGACTACGACCTTCTTCCCCGAAACCTCGATGATGCGGATGGGGAAGGTGTCGTTGCGGGTTATCCCTGCCGCCGTGTCCATGCCTGGGTCGCCGCCTTGCGGGCGTTGAAAATGCGTGATGGCGGGAGGGACGATTGATGGAGGGATCCTGCTACGGGATTCGTTGCGGATCTCCACCGCCCCTTTCAGCCGGGCAACCTCCCGGTCCTTTTCCGCGATCTTTTTTTTCAGCGTGCTTATTTCTTGTTCGAGGTCGGCTCGTTCCCGGTCGCTGCGCGCGCGAATGGCCTCGATTTCTTCGTTTTGCTGCCGGGTGATTGCCTTGATCGTTTCCTGCGCCTGCCGCTCGTGGATCTTGCGCAGTTCCTCGATCTGCCGTTCAAGTGCCTTGGCGTGGTCGGGCGATCTCTCCGGGGGCGAAGAGGTCGGTTCGGGATTCATCCCGCAACCGCCGAGGAGAATCGAGACCCCGATTGTAAAGGCGAGATGCAGGTGTCCTGCCGGCGACTTGAACTGGATCCTCATTCGATTTTGATGGTGCCG